>QNZT01000086.1 GCA_003978455.1 Sulfurospirillum sp. | reverse complement strand
CAATCTTATTGGCTTTCTGACCTGCTCTGAGTTTAAATGGCTCTTTAGGTCTCTGAATTTTGATTTCAGGATGACTTTCAACTTCAAAATAGTATTTATGCGGTTCTCGCTGTGTATTTTGAAAGAGGAACTTATAGACGTTGGTGACGGAACCGTCATCTTTGATCTTGTACAGCTGAGTGGTTCTGTTGATGTTCAGCAACATATACTCTTTTTTGCTGCCCATCCAGAAGAGACCGACCAGTGCAATTATAAGTGCTATGGCATAGGCAATAGTTCTGAAACGCAGGAACTTCGGTTTTCTGTGCTCTTCGATTGCTGAGTAGCTGGTCCAGGTAATCAGTGAAGGTTTGCCTAACGCTCCCATCACCTGTGTACAGGCATCGGCACACTCCAGACAGTTGATACACTCAAGCTGCGTACCCCGTTTGATGTCAATATGTGTCGGACAGACCCTTACACAGGCATCACACATCGTACACTCTGCGTTCTCGCCCTCTTTTTCATGAAGCTCTTTGAGGTTGTGTACCAGTTTGACTTCCTGGTCGTCACTGTAGATATGCCCGCCGCGATCGGTGTTGTAGATGGTTTGGATTGTCTCTTCGTCGTACATAACAGACTGTACCCTTGCATAGGGGCAGACATAGATACAGAAATCCTCTTTAAGTTTGACAATATCGTAGATCAGAAAACCTGCAACGATAAAGAGTGTTCCCATCATGACACCGTGTTCAGCAGGATGCTGGATATATTTGAAAAAATCTTCAGGCGGTACGAAAAACCAGATAAAGTCGGCAGCTGCGATAAAAGAGAGTATCGACCAGATCAGTACACCGATCGCTTTTTTGCCGGTTTGCCCTTCTGGCTCTTTCTGCTTGTTTTTGATCGACTTTCGGATATGCAATAGTTTGGTCTGAATCAAGTCTCTGTAAATTACCCTGAAAATGGTCTGGGGACAGAGCCAGCCGCACCAGACACGACCGCCCAGTGTTGTCAGAAAAAAGACAAAAAGGAAACCGAAAATCAGCAGAAACGGCATCATATAGAGTTCCTGCATATCGAAAATGCGGAAGAAAAGGTGTATCTGTTTATGGTCAAAGTTTAAAAGAAAAAAGTGCGCACCGTTGATTTTGATCCAGGGAATCACAAGTGCAAAGATCGTTGCTATGACAAATGTATAGTATCGTTTGTACCGGTAGGGCATCCAGCCTTTGAGGTACTCAGCCATTCTCTGTTTAGAGCTTTTTTTTGCTACTGCCGCTTGTTCAGCCATTATGAATCCTTGTATTGAGTTTTGTTTTTCAAGTCACACTCCCGGGACAGAGTATGTACCACAGAGTGATTGTTTTGCGTATGGGTTATCTGAGGAATATTTTTAGAATCGATGATCTCTTTAAGTGATCTCGAATTGATATAATCCTTCAGCGAGCTTCTGCTCACTCCCAGTTTCTTTGCTATCTCGCTTACTGAAATACCCGCTTCCAGCATCTCTAAAATCCGGCTTTTATAGGGATCGAATTTTGACTTTGAAAAGCTTCCTTTCGGTCTGCCCATCACTTTCTTCTCTGTTTGCAGATTTTGTTCTCTCTGGGTAGAAAGCAGGCTGATGATCGTTTGAAGCGGTATGTCACTGTTGATGACGATATCCTGTCGGCTGACGATGATAGAGACATCATTTTTCAAAATACAATCAAAGACCTTGGTGAGTTCACCTACTTTTTTACTTAAAACCCACAAATCATAGATAAGGATTTGATCTCCCTTTTTGAGTGAGTGTATCAGATCCAAAAGTGTTTTTCGCTCTTCCAGGATGGTTGAGAAAGGGTCGTCGTCTATTTCAGTAAGATCGATAGCAATACCTTTTCCAAGAGCATATGCGATAAGATACTCTTGCTGGTACGAAATAGAGAAGTTACGGTTCTTCCCCCGAAGATAAGCTATGATCACGCTTAAACCTTTGTGTTAAACTAACAAACGGGGGAAGTATAGCAGATGTGACGTAAAATGTCAATAACAAATGCTGTAAAAACGTCAAATCAATATGTGATTTTCATAGGTGTTGTAAACTTTCGCAACGCTTCTTCTGTCTCAAATACTTCATGAGAGTGCTCTTGTGTTTTATCTTGCAATCTGGTTTTCCCTTCGATTATGGATTCGAAAGTGGTATGATCAACTGATCTTCCAAACAGAAACCCTTGCAGTATATCACAGTGATGGTTTTGCAGGTAGGCTTTTTGCTCAGTTGTTTCGATACCCTCTGCGACGACTTCAAGTCCGAGACTGTGCCCCATCGCGATTATTGTATTGACGATCACTTTGTCGCTTTTGTCTGTCTGTACGGAGTGGATGAACGACTGGTCGATTTTAAGAGAGTCGATCGGCAACTTTTTCAGATAGCTGAGCGACGAATAGCCTGTACCGAAATCATCAATAGAGACCTGTATGCCTTTTTCCTTAAACTGGTGGAGTATCTCTGAAGCGCGGTCGATATTTTGCATCAGTGTACTTTCCGTCAATTCCAGTTGAAGATAGCGCGCATCAAAACCTGTTGTCTGAAGAATATGCTCGATAGTTTCTACCAGATTGCTCTGTAGCAGTTGTACGGCGGAGATATTGACCGATATTTTAAGATCGCTATATCCTTTTTGGTGCCACTGCTGCATCTGGCGGATCGCGTTATCAAGTACGATCTCTCCGATCTCCAGTATCATGCCTGTATCTTCCGCTACCGGGATAAAGTCCAGAGGAGGTATGTATTTAAGTTCCGGATGGTTCCATCTCACCAGTGCTTCGGCACCGATGATGGTTTCTGTTTTTGCATCGACAAGCGGTTGATATTCGACATAAAACTCCCTGTTTTTGATCGCTTTTCGGATGTTGGACTCCATCTCTATCCGCCGCGTGATCTCTTCATGAATCTCCGCTTTGAAAAATTGAAAATTGCTGTGCTTGTCCTCTTTTGCCCGCAACATCGCCATATTGGCATTTTTGATCAATGTTTTGGGGTCGTTGCCGTCTGAAGGGAAAAAGGCAATACCCATATTGGCTTTGATGAGTAGTTCACTTCCGTTGATCTGATAAGGTTTGTTGAAGAGTTCGGAGATCCTTTTGGCAACAGTTGCGGCAGCCAGTTCATCTTGAATGTTTTCAAAGAGTATGACAAATTCGTCACTGCTGAAACGTGCGACGGTATCATAATCCCGAAGTTCCGACTGTAGGCGCATGGCAGTCTCTTTGAGTATCTCGTCACCCAGTGTGTATCCGAGTGTGTGGTTGATCGATTTAAAGTTGTCAAGATTGATAAAGACTGTAATCATATTCTGATGCTGTCTCACTGCCTTGCCGATAGCATTTTCCAGACGGTTATAGAGTAGGTTTTTGTTGGGTAGGTCTGTCAGCGAGTCGTAGTTTGCCAGATACTCCAGTCGATCCTGTGCGCTGTTTTGCGGTGATTTGTGCTCTCCCAGCAGTAGCAGGGAACCTTTTTTGTCATGTCTGTTAGTGATGAGAGATCGATCCCAGTGTACGATGATCTTCTGACCGTTACGGCACGTAAGCGGGAAGTCGTTGCTCATGAGAATCTGTTTGGTAGCGAAACTCTTTTGAATCTGTTTGAGCGTTTTCTCTTTGTAACTCTTCGGCAGAAAGAGTTCGACAAAGTTGCGACCGAGCACTTCCTCTTTTTTATAGCCGGTCAGCTCTTCGGCAAAGTGGTTAAAGTCTATGATGTAACCGTTACGGTCGATCGATATCAGGATAATCTCCGCCTTCTCCTGCAACGGTTCCATGCCGGAATGTAGTCTGCTTTGCATTGTTTTGGTGATTTTAAACACTTTTGTGTCGATGCAAATGGCATAGTAGCGGTTTTCTGTAAAGAGAGTATTGGTATAGAGCATTACCGTATGGTTCTCTCTGTTTTTAAACTCTACCTCATCACCGTAGATGGCACTTTTCTGCTTAAAATCTTCAAGAAATTTTTCATGAAGATACTCAGGAATGATAAGCTCAGTCAGCTTTTTTCCTGTAGCTTCCTCTTTGCTGTAGCCAAACAACGCTTCAGCACTTTTGTTCCACTCCTGAACGATGCCGTCGAGGTCGGTACTGAAATAGCCGATATTGGAGATATTTTCTAAAAAGAGTAGCTGATCATTTTGTTTTTTCATATTTTTTCCTGTGATGTACATCTGGTTTATATATCGGGTATATCGACAGTTAGAGAATAGTTTTTAAGCGAAATGGTAAGAAGTATTTATATAATTAAAATAATTTGATTTTTGTCTATAAAAAGAGATTTTGATCCGTGTAAATGTAGAAAATGTAAGTGCGGTTTATCTGCGCGAGAGTCCTGCGCTGAGCTGAGAGCGTTAAGGAATCGTGAACTGCTTCACGATTCTAGCTCGGAACCAAGCTGATGTGTACTTGTACACCAGCGCCGGCAGCGTTAACCTGAATGGCATCCTCTTCCCTCTTAAACCATCCGGACGACACCGTCGCCTTTCTCCATCTTCCCGATCAGATAACCGTCAGAGTTTTCCAGCGCAAAATCTGCATTTTCAGGGCTGACAACCAGTACCATTCCCACGCCCATATTGAAAGTCCGGAACATCTCGTCCTCTTCGACGTGTGCTTTCATGAAGTCAAAGACCGGCAAAACGCGGATCTTGTCTTTCTCAATGACTGCGCTCATGGTATCTGGTAAAACACGGGGCAGGTTCTCGACAATCCCGCCGCCGGTGATATGCGCCAGTGCATTGATGTGGTTTTTCAGTTTTTTAAAGGTTTTGACATAGATGCGTGTCGGCGTCAGCAGAAGGTCGATCAGCTTTTTCCCGTCGATCTCATCATCGAACTGCATACCGAGTTTCTCAAAAAAGAGTTTGCGCACAAGTGAATAGCCGTTGGAGTGGATACCTGAGCTTGGCAGAGCGATCAGCAGATCACCCTCCTGCACACGGGAGAGACGATCCATCTCCGACTTTTCCGCGATCCCAACCGCAAAACCGGCAAGATCAAAGTCGCCTTTGGCGTACATCCCCGGCATCTCGGCAGTTTCACCGCCGATAAGGGCACATTCGCTCTCTCTGCATCCCTCTGCTATGCCTTTGACGATCTCTGTCGCTTCCTCTGTTTTGAGTTCAGATGTCGCATAGTAGTCAAGAAAAAAGGAGGGGGTACCGAAGTTGCAGATGAGGTCGTTGACACACATTGCTACCAAATCGATACCGACTGTATCGAACTTTTTCGCATCGATCGCCAGTTTGAGCTTGGTACCTACACCGTCTGTCGCAGCCAGCATAACAGGTTCTTTGTACCCTGTCGGGAGCGCATATGCCCCGGCAAACGAACCGATTCCGCCGATGACATTGCTGTCAAATGTAGATTTGACAAAAGGCTTGATGTTTTCGACAAATGCATTTCCGGCATCGATATCGACACCGGCATCTTTATAACTGAGCTTTGCCACCTATTTGTCCCACTTGCACGGAGGAAAAATCTTTTTCATCAGCCATGTAGAGGGGCAGAAGTTGGTAAAAGCCCATATGAGCATCATGATAATGACAAAAATCTGTAAAATAACAGCCACCTGAAAGTGAAAACTCTCCTTGAGCCCTTCTTGAAAGTCATGTGCTCCCATCGCAAAGAAATAGAGGATAACTCCCAACATCAATGCGGTAATAATTCGTTGCATTCTAGATGCGCACATTGTATACTCCTGAAGTTAAAATTGATGATTTCGCTAATAGTAGCAAAATAGTGATAAAAACGTCATGGAGTCGATGTATCGGCTGTCTACTGGCGTAAAACGTAGTTATTAATTATAATATGTTAAAATCATTTCCATTTAATTAAATATAGGGGAAGAGATGTATTTTGAAGAAGAGCAGGGGTTTTTGAAGCAGAGTTTGAAAGTCGAAAAAAAACTTCATGAAGTAAAAAGTAAATACCAAAAGATAGAGGTGTACCAAAGCGCTGAACTGGGGAAAATTCTGGTGCTTGACGGTAACGCGATGTTTTGTGAAAAAGATGAGTTTATCTACCATGAGATGCTGGCACATGTGCCGATGTGTACGCACCGGGAACCGAAGGATATTTTGATCATCGGCGGCGGTGACGGTGGTGTGGCGAGGGAGATTTTGCGTCATGAAGGTGTCAAAGTCGATCTGGTGGAGCTGGATGAAGAGGTGATCAAAGTCTCAAAAGAGTATTTCCCGCAGGTCGGTGACTGGGACAACAGCCGGCTAAGTGTGATGATCGAAAGCGGAATGGAGTTTATCGCCAAAGCGGCGGATCAGAGTTATGATATCGTCATCGTTGATGCGACCGATCCCGGGGAGATTTCCAACGAGCTGTTTGAAGCGACATTTTATGCACAGGTAAACCGGGTGTTGCGCGAAGATGGTCTGGTGGCGGTGCAGGGCGGCAGCTACTGGATGGATCTGGAAGGGCACAAACAGATACTTGAAACAGTCGGCAGACCGTTTTGGATCGCGATGCCGTACACATACCCGATGTACAGCTATCCGGGAACCAACTGGAACTTTATCCTGGCGTCCAAAAAGTACCATCCGACAGCGGATATCATACTGCAAAGAGCGGATTTGCTGGAAGGTTTGCAATACTACACTTCCGATATGCAGCGTGCAGCGTTTACCGTACCGAAAAATATCAAAAAAGCATTGCTTGGGATTGCCAAAAACTAGATGGAGTTTCAAAACGCTATCGCATTGACGGGAGGGATTGCCACCGGCAAGAGCAGTGTCTGCGCACTGCTTCAGCTTTACGGTTTCAAGATCATCGATGCCGACAAGATAGCCCATAGTGTGCTGGATCAAAATAGCGGCAAAATCGCCGACATGTTTGGATCGGAGTTTGTTGCCGGGGAAAAGGTGGATCGAAAAAGGCTGGGCGCGGTGATCTTCAGTGACGAAGCGGCACGCATAGAACTGGAAGCGCTGCTGCATCCGCTGATCAAAGCGCAGATACTTCATGAAAGTAGCTTGTGTGAAGAGAAAAAGATACCCTATATCGTCGATATCCCGCTCTTTTATGAGAAAGGAAACTATTCTATCGATGAGGTAGCGGTGGTCTACTGTACTCCCGAGCAGCAGATACAGCGTCTGATAGAGCGGGAGTCCTATACGCCCGAAGAAGCCAAAAACCGTATAGCCGTGCAGATGCCGATCGGAGAGAAACGCGAAAAAGCCTCTTTCGTCATAGACAATACCCAAAACCTTAAACATCTTCAGCATGAGGTCGATAGGTTTACAGGGTATATCAGAGAAAAATACCCGCATATCAAACTGTAAAAGATCACTCTTCAGCAGATTCTAGCCTATTATTCGGGATAATATTCCAAAAAAGATGAGAGATTTCATGCAAGTAACCAAATACAATGCCAGCGGAAACGATTTTGTGATATTTCACACTTTTCAAAAAGAGGCGCGTAACGCTTTGGCGCAGAAGCTGTGTCACCGTCAAAAAGGGGTCGGTGCGGATGGTTTGATCGTGCTGGTGCCTCATGAAACGTATGACTTTGAATGGGAGTTTTACAACAGTGACGGCAGCGATGCGGAGATGTGCGGCAACGGTTCGCGGGCTGCGGCGCACTATGCGTATGTGAACGGTTTGTGCGGCAGTGAGATGCGTTTTTTGACGCTTGCGGGGGTGATCGAAGCGAGTGTGGCGGGAGATGAGGCGGAAGTGAAGTTGACTGAGCCGAAGATTTTGGAGAGCAATATCGTCGGGGGAGGGCACAGGTGGCAACTGTTTGATACAGGTGTGCCGCATCTGGTCACTTTTGTCGATGATCTCAAAGCCTATAACAGGGAGATCGCGCGGGAGATGCGTGAATCGCACAATGCAAATGTGAACTTCTGCAAGATCGATACCCAGAACAGAACACTTCATGTGCGTACTTATGAACGCGGTGTGGAAGATGAGACGCTTGCCTGCGGTACGGGGATGGCTGCCTGTTTTTACGCGGCGTTTCTGGACAAAAAAGTCGATGATGTCTGCAAAGTCTATCCGACCAGCAAAGAGGAGTTGACACTCTCTTTCAAAGAGGGATATATCTACTTCAAAGGCAGAGTGGAAAAAGTGTTCGAGACCAGTATCACTCTTTCATGAACAGAGAGATACTCCGTCTGGCGATCCCAAACATCGTCTCCAATATCTCCGTACCGCTCCTCTCTTCGGTCGATACGATTTTGATGGGGCATCTCTCGCCCGCGCATCTTGCCGCGCTGGGTGTGGCGGCGATGATCTTTACCTTTTTGTACGGCAACTTCAACTTTCTGCGTATGGGTACGACGGGGATGAGTGCGCAGGCATACGGTCGCGGAGATAGCCGGGCACTTACATATACGTTGCTTCGTGCGCTTTTGCTGGCATTTTTTCTGGGACTGCTACTGGTGCTCTTTCAAAAACCGCTGATCGATGCGGGTATCTACCTCATGAACGTTGACGACTCCTACGAAGCGATGGTGCGTAGCTATTTTGATATACGGATCTATACTGCTCCCGCGATCTTTATGATCTATGCGCTGATGGGGTGGTATTTTGGTTTGCAAAATGCCTGGTATCCGCTCTGGATTACGGTTTTTATCAATATTGTCAATCTTGTGCTGAGTCTCTATTTTGTGCAGGTGCTGGGGATGGGTGTGGAAGGTACGGCGTACGGTACGCTGATCGCACAGTATGCGGGGCTTTTGCTGGCGGTCGGTCTGCTCTACCGTTACCGAAGCCGTTTTGTGCATGTGGCGTGGCGGGAGATATTTCATAAAGAGGCGTTTTTCGCTTTTTTGCATATCAATAAAAATATATTTATCCGTACGGTTGCATTGACATTTGTGCTGGCATTTTTCTATGCACAGGCTGCCAAAGCGGGTGCGCTGATGCTCTCGGTGATGATTTTGCTGTTGCAGTTTATGATCTGGATGTCTTTTGCGATCGACGGCTTTGCCAATGCGGCGGAGAGTCTGACCGGTAGATATTACGGGGCGAAAGAGTGGAGACTTTTTGACAAAGCGGTGCGGTACAGTTTCTACTGGGGTGGCGGTTTTGCGCTTCTTTTCGCACTGGTCTATTGTGTTGGTGGCAGAACGATTCTGGAGGTATATACCAACCAACAGCCGGTGATCGAAAGGGCGATGGCGTTCATGAAGTGGGTGGCTTTGATGCCGCTTCTGAGTTTCGGAGCCTTTATCTGGGACGGGGTGTTTGTCGGTATGACCGCTTCAAAGTCGATGCGTGATGCCGTGATGATTTCGATGCTGCTTTTTCTGGGGCTTTTTTATGCTACAAACGGCATCAATTTTGCCTGGTCGTTGTGGCTCAGTTTTCTGATGTTTTTTCTCTTTCGGACACTTTTGCAAACATGGATGTTTGTCAAACATGGCAGAAGATTAAGATAAATTCTCTACAATTGTCTTCATGAAACTCTCTAAGACACTGCTTACCAATACTATCTCGTTGTCCATCGTCGGACTCTCGTTCGCCGTGCCGGAGCCTTTCTCCAGACCGCTGCTCTACACAGGGTTGTTCGCGCTTTCAGGTGCAGTGACCAATGAACTGGCGATCCATATGCTCTTTGAAAAGGTACCGTTTCTGTACGGATCGGGGATCATAGAACTGAAGTTTGAAGCTTTTAAAGAAGCGATCAAAAAGATGGTGATGGAGCAGTTTTTTACCAAAGAGCAGATCAACGCCTTTTTTGCCCGGGAGGAGCAGAAGATCGATCTCGCGCCGCTAGTCAGAGAGGCGGATTTTTCCCCTGCGTTTGATGCCCTCTCCAAAACAGTGATGGAGTCGCAGTTTGGCGGCATGGTCAATATGATCGGAGGAGAAGCGGCGCTCGAAAAGTTGCGGGAGCCGTTTGCCGCGAAACTTCAGAGTGCCGTGGAAAAGATTGTATCGAGTGAAGCGTTTAAAAAACAGCTCGATCACCACTTGCAACACTCTTCGCTCAGCGGTGATCTGATCGATTCGATTGAAAAGATTGTCGAAAACAGACTCAACCAACTCACACCGAAAATGGTCAAAGAGATGATGCAGGATCTGATGCGTGAGCATCTCGGATGGCTGGTCGTGTGGGGCGGAGTGTTCGGCGGCTTGATAGGACTGGTATCGTCCTGGTTTTTATAAGCCTGCCTCTTTCATCTGCTCTGACTGGTAGTGGGCGATCAGCGGGTCGATGATCTCGTCGAAGAGACCGCCTTCCATGATGGCATCGAGACGGTAAAGCGTGAGGTTGATGCGGTGGTCTGAGATACGGTTTTGCGGATAGTTGTAGGTTCTGATCCTGCCGCTTCGATCTCCCGTTCCCACCTGAGACTTGCGGTCAGCGCCTTCCTCTTCCTGTTTCTTCTGCATCTCGAGTTCATAGAGTCTGGCTTTGAGGACTTTCATCGCTTTGTCTTTGTTTTTGTGCTGAGATTTCTGATCCTGATTGGTAACGACGATACCGGTCGGCAGATGGGTGATACGCACGGCACTGTCCGTGGTGTTGACCGACTGTCCGCCGCAGCCTGAGGAGCGCATGACATCGATCTTGAGGTCATTGGGGTCGATTTCGATCTCAACATCATCGACTTCCGGCATCACTGCTACGGTGATCGCCGATGTGTGAACACGTCCCTGTGATTCGGTTGCGGGGACACGCTGGACACGGTGTGTTCCGCCTTCATGTTTGAGTCTGCTGTATGCCCCTTCACCTTTGATGAGTGCGATGATCTCTTTGTATCCGTCGATCGTTCCTTCGCTGGAGGATACGATCTCTACTTTCCACCCTTTGCTCTCTGCATAACGCACATATGCCTTGAAAAGATCACCGACGAAGAGTGCTGCTTCATCGCCGCCTGTTCCTGCACGCATCTCAAGATAGATGTTTCTGTCGTCGTTGGGATCTCGCGGGAGCATGAGGATCTTTATCTCTTCTTCGATCTCGATTTTTCTGGGTTCGAGTTCTTTGAGTTCCTCTTTTGCCAATTCTCCGAGTTCCTTGTCGTCGAGCATCTCTCTGTTGTCATCGATATCGTTGCAGACCTGAAAATAGGCTTCCGCTTTCTCTTTGATGGGTTCAATCGCTTTTTGCTCCCGGGAGAGATCGGTCATTTTTTTGATATCGGAAACAATTTCGGAGGATGAAAGCAGTTCGCTGATCTCATTATAGCGATCGAGGAAAGGTTGAAGTTTTTCTTTTAGCATATATGATTATTTAATGAAAGAGGGCAAAGTGCGTATTACGCAGCTTTGCTCATTGCGTTGACGAGTTTTGCAAGTCTGCTGACTTTTCTTGCAGCAGTGTTTTTCTTCAAAACGCCTTTGCTTACATATTTGTGAAAGTTCTGGTTCGCAGATTTAAGTGCTTCTGCCGCTTTCTCCGCATCACCGCTTGCTACAGCTTCTCTGACTGCTCTTGTGATGTTTTTGATTCTCGTTTTGTAAAATCTGTTTCGCTCTGTTCTTTTGACAGTTTGTCTGGCTCTTTTTAATGCTGACTTATGGTTTGCCATGAGTTTTGCCCTTTACTATAATTTTTTTAGTGAGCGATTATATTGAAAAGTTTCTAAAAAATGACTTAAAAGAGCTCTGAGCCCCATGGTTTTGAACAATCAGGGGGTTCAGAGGTGCCCTTGATTTAAGGCAAAAATTAGTAAGAAGCCAATTTATGTGAATTTTAAAGAAAAATAACTAACATAACTTTACATAAAGTCGATATACTTTTGAATGAGAATTTATTAAATATATTTTATTAAAAAGGCGGGATACTACATGAAGCTTTTTGGAACCGACGGCGTTCGCGGTATGGCGGGGGAGAAGATTTCGGCGATGCTGGCGATGCGTCTGGCGATGGCGGCGGGCATCTACTTTAGAAAACACTCTATCACCAACAAGATACTGGTAGGCAAAGATACGCGAAAAAGCGGATACATGATCGAAAATGCGATTATATCCGGTTTGACTGCTGTGGGCTATGATGTCAGGCAGATCGGACCGATGCCGACT
Source organism: Sulfurospirillum sp. (assembly GCA_003978455.1). Lineage (GTDB taxonomy): Bacteria > Campylobacterota > Campylobacteria > Campylobacterales > QNZT01 > QNZT01. The sequence goes on along the minus strand of QNZT01000086.1, from coordinate 863 downwards.
CCGGCGATTGCATTTTTAACGGAAGATCTCAGATGTGATGCGGGGATCATGATCTCTGCGAGTCACAACTCTTACGAAGACAACGGTATCAAGTTTTTTGACAAACGCGGGAACAAACTCAATGAAAAGATCGAAAGGCAGATCGAGAAGATCTACTATGACGATGATCTCATTAACCGTTATCAGGCAAAATATATGGATATCGGTCAGACCAAAAGAATCGAAGATGTGATCGGAAGATATATCGTTCATGTAAAAAACTCTTTTCCCCGTTCGATGACACTTCATGATATTCGTGTCGTGCTGGATGTTGCGAACGGTGCGGCATATAAAGTGGCGCCTACGGTGTTTAGAGAGTTAGGTGCGGATGTCTTTGTGCTCAATGACCAGCCTGACGGAAGAAATATCAACGAAGGGTGCGGGGCACTTCATCCGGAGAGGCTGAGTGAAGAGGTCAAGCGATTGAGGGCAGATATCGGGTTTGCATTTGACGGTGATGCGGATCGTATCGTGGTTGTAGATGAAAACGGTGAGATCATAGACGGTGATAAGTTGCTGGGAGTGCTTGCAAACCATCTCAAAGAGCAGGGCAATCTTTCCAATAACGGTGCAGTTGCGACTGTCATGAGCAACCAGGCTCTGGAGGATTATCTGAACAAGCAGGGGATTACGCTGTTTCGGTGCAATGTCGGTGACAAATATGTGCTTGAAACGATGCAGACGGAGGGGTTGAACTTCGGCGGAGAGCAGAGCGGGCATATTATCCTGAGTGATTTTGCCAAGACAGGTGACGCGCTTGCCGCAGCATTGCAGGTATCGGCATATATTTTGACCAAAAAGAAAAAAGCGAGTCAGGTACTCAA
>QNZT01000171.1 GCA_003978455.1 Sulfurospirillum sp. | reverse complement strand
CCCTCTTCAAAGTGGGCTATCGGGGTGCGTTCATCATCGGTGATACGCGCTTTGAACGCTTCACCCTGATGTTTTGCGGCATAGCGCGCATACTTTCTGTCCATAAAGTCCCACGCCACTTTCGCCGCTTCACGCTCCAGTTCGCTTACCCGCACGGCAACCACTTCGATATCCTGCAAGATGAACTTCTGCATCTTTTCGTCATGCTGTTTGATCGCACGCAGTAACCGGTGAACAATCAGATCGCTGTAACGCCGGATAGGCGAAGTGAAGTGGGTATAGTGTTCAAACCCCAGCCCGAAATGCCCCTTGTTTTCATGATCATAGACCGCCTGCTGCTGCGCACGGATAATCAGTTTATCCACCTCTTCCCTGATCCCTTTTTCATCGGCATTGCGCTGCAGGGAGCGGATGAGTGCGTAGAGGTTGTCCGTTTTTTCATCGGTATAGATCCCGATAATCGCCAGATCGTCCAGCAGTTCGTCGATACGCTCTTCGGAGGGGCGGTCATGCGTCCTGAAGATACCTCTCTCCAGCGCTTTGGCAGCCGCTTTGTTCGCCAGCAGCATCGCATCTTCGATCAGCGCGTGGGAAGGGGTTTCGGTCTCTATGCGAATACCGATCAGTTCCTGATGTTCATCGAGTTGCATACGCACTTCGCTGTTGCGAAACTCACACCCGCTTTGCAGACGTTTGTGACGGATCTTCAGAAGCAGTTTGTGCAGCGGCAGCAAAAAGGGCAAAATCTCTTCATCGACCGCTCTTTTGTCTGAAAAATCCCCTTCCAGAAAGAGATCGATCGTATCGTAGGTATAACGCCGTCTGGAGTGAATCACCGCTTCAAGCAACTCTTCATGAAGTACCTCCCCGCTTCCGGGATCGAGTTTCATCTTATAGACCATCGCCAGCCGGTCTTCATCGGGTTTCAGGGAGCAGATATTTTCACTAAGTGTGCGCGGTAGCATCGGAATAGACTTGTGCGGAAAGTAGATCGTAAAACCTCTGTTTCTCGCCTCTTTGTCCAGGGCACTGTAGGCACTAACATAGTGGCTGACATCGGCGATCGCTACGTAAAGTGTCGTAGTCGCGACATCAAAATAGATCGCATCGTCGAAGTCTTTGGCATCCGGCGGATCGATCGTACAAAACGGCAGATGTGTCAGATCGACGCGATCCGGATAGAGGCTTTTATCCACAACGTCTCCGAAACTCTTCGCTTCTCTTTCACACGCTTCCGGGAAAGTCTCTTTTTTGTTGTAGAGCGCCAGCGAAATCTTCTCATCCACTTTCGGATCATCGATCACACCCAGCACTGCCTGTATGGCAGATGTGTAGTTGTCTATCTTCAGCACCGTGCCCTCTGGCATCGCTTTGAGCGCTTTGGCGGAAGCGGCGACCGTGAGGGGAAGATCGGTTTTGATATGCAGCACTTCGACTTTGCCCTGCACTGTTTTGGTGTAGGCAACGGTCACTTCAAACTCTTTTTTGATGATCTCGATCACTTTGGCTTTGGGACGCCCGCCTTTGGAGAAGATACGCTTCGCAAGAACGATATCCCCTTTGGAGGCACCGTTTAAATCGTGCGGTTCGATCATGAGATCTTTTTGCCGCTCATCGGCGAGGGAAGTGAGATAGCCTGTACCCGTGCGGGATATATCCACTACCCCGAAACGGTACTTTGAGTCGAGTTTGTACTGATCCTCTTTGATTTTCAGCGCTTTGATCAGTAGCAGATTTTCTATCAGTTCGGCATACTCCCGCGGTACGTCTTTCTTTCTGACACCGGTGACAAGCAGCCGTAAAAATGATTTGATATCCACATGAGACTCTTAAAAGGGAATCGCAGCATCGGCGACATCACCGACACCCGAAATCGTATCACCTACCACATCCGGTGTCACGACATTGACAATCGCTCCGGTCACTTTAAACGGTGCCGCAACGACTGAACCGACACCGCAACCGCTGAAAACGATCAGCGCGAAAAGCATCACAAAAAGCTTCAAAAGATAGTTGTTTTTATTCATAGTGAACTCCTTCATCTGCCTATATAGTAACAAAAGAGTGTTAAGTTAACGCTTTTGAAAGAGAGTCCCTAAAGTTTCGCTGCCGGTGCACATCAGCCCGTGGCGACAGAACACCCCTGCGTCACCACAAGTGTCATGTCATATTTGCTCTTTTGTGCCTGCATGACGATATTGTCTGAAAGAGATTGTGTATCTTTGACGATTGACTCTGTCTTTTCAGCGATGCTACGGTTGTTTTGCGCACTCTGACGTATCTTCATGACCGCACTGTTGATCTCCGCTACATAACGATTTTGCGATTTGATCATTTCGGATATCTCTTCTATCTCTGCGGTAGTCTGATCGATTCTGTGTTTAAGCTGCTGATACCCTTCGAGCATCTGTTGTGAACTATTTATCCCTTTTTGTGTCAATTCGGTAGCATTTTCAACCTGTGTTTTGATGCTTCTGGCTGCATCCGCACTTTTGGAAGCGAGATTTCGCACTTCCTGTGCCACCACGGCAAAACCTTTGCCCGCATCACCCGCGGTAGCCGCTTCCACGGCTGCGTTGAGGCTCAGTATATTTGTCTGAAAAGCGATCTCATCGATGATCTTGATCGCAACCAAAATATCTTCCACCTGCGTGTTGATCGACTCGATCGATTTGCCTGTTTCTAGAGAGAGGCTCTCTCCACGCTGCAGCGAATCTGTCAATGTATCGATTTTATTACCCATCTCGTTGAGTTTTTGCATACTCTGCTCCATCGTCTCGTTGATCTGTTGCATCAGTCGGGATGTATTCTCTATCGATTGAAACTGACCGGCGGCACTTTGATTCAACTCGACTACATTTTTGGAGAGTACGCGCGAACTGGACTGGAGCGCTTCACTGCTCTGCACATTGAGGATCAGCATCTCCGTGATCACCTGCTGCATCCGGTTGAGTCTCTTTTCGATACGCCCCGTAGCACCGGGGATAGCATGCGTATAGTCACAACGGGCGTATGCTTCGAGTGTCTGCACGATTTTATTGACATCTTTACCGATATTCTCCTCGAGATTTTGAAAAAGTTTGTTGAGCAGATCGAGCATCTTCTGAATCGTCTGATTTTCAGCTGTTACCGCCACACGTCCGGTCAGATCTCCGTTGCTCGCACTTTCGATGACACGTGCCGCTTCCGCAATCACCTTCTCTTCATTGGTAATACTCTTCTCGAGACGGGAGATCTCATCATTTACTTTGCCTGCCATCTCTCCTATCTCATCATGATAGGCGACAGGAATCGGCGAGACAGAACCGCTCTTTTTTTGAAAAAATGTAAAAAAATCCATCAACCCGGTCTGAAAATCCCGCAAAGGAGAAAATACCAACTTTCGCATAATATATATTGAAATCGCCGTGACAATCAGCAAAAGCAGTACCATCATCCCCAGAGAAGCGTAAATCATTTTATAGGCATCTGCCAGCAGGGCATCGACCGAAGCCATCTTCTTTCCGATCAGATAGTAACCGATATTTTTCCCTGCAAAATCAACAATCGGTACCATCGTATAGAGATAGTGATCATCCGTATAAAAGGCTTTTTTTCGCAAATCATCTATATTCAGCTGTTGTGCCATATGCAAAAATTCAGGATTGTAATTTTTCTGAGCAACAACATAATGTCCCAGCAGAAGATCCCTCGGAGTGCTTTGGATCTGATATTTTTTATCCAGCAAAACCAGAAGATCGGCATCTTCGTTCTTTTTCATCCAGTCGACAAATGAGTCGAAACTGACGATATACTCACCCGAACCGACATACCGGTGCTGTGCATCGAACATCGGTACGATACCCCGGATAGTCATACCGGTTTTGCCCACTTCCGTAGTGACAAAAGGCTTGTGTGTGGAGACTATATAGGGTATGGTATGTCTGAATGTCGTTAAATCATCTCCATATTTATTTGGGTTCCAGCTTCTTAAAAAGGCGTGTCCCTGACTGTCATGAAGATGTACTTTAAACGTATGAAAGGGCGAATTTTGCTCTATATTTTTTTCCGTTTCGGCAAGAATAGCGATCGCCTTTTCTCTATTACCATTTTTCAGGGCATCTACCAGTTCCTGATTGCTGGCGAGAGCAAGCATATTGGTATATGCCACTGTCTCAAGCGCTCTGTGTTTCTCTTTCATGATCATATTTAAAGAGTGTGCGATCTGGTGAAAACTCTTTGTTTTGGTTTTATCCAGAAAATAGCCCATCAATCCCGCGCTTGCCACGACTCCCGCAACAAGCAGTCCCAGCAGCATAATAACAATCTTTTTCTCTATACTGATATTGTTTACTTTTTCAACCCACATAACGCTATCCTTCTGTTTTTGGCAAAATTATCCTGATACTAATATCGTCAAATCTCACTTTTCTTATAGATTTCAAAAGAGAGATCATCGTCAGTTACAAAAATACACACAGTTTTTATTTTATATATTTAATATTTTTACTTTAATATTTAATATTTAAACATAATTATTTTTTTAAAATGTTTCAGCCATTAAAAACGGCATTTTGGCTTTTTTTGTGCTCCATCACTGCCTCACTCTTCCGATAAATATTGTATAATGCACTATTATTAATTCGATGAAGTCAATACACCATTTACACATATCAGCTTAAGGCATAAAATCAAAATGTTCACCAGAGTATACTTTATAATGTTTTTTTTCGTAGCGCCGCTCTTTAGTGACCACTATATCAGCGGAGGGAAGCGTATCGAACTGACACCGCTGAAAAGTTCCCGGGGTATCCATGATCGAAATACCCTCTACTACGCGGACAGTCACGGCACACGATACGGCGTCACCGATCAAATCATCATCTGCAGTGAAGATGAAACACGTTTACAAAACAGCCTACGAAAATACCGCCTGAAATTTATACGCAAACTTTCAGATACCCTTTTTCTCTGTAAAACAGCCACACCGAAAGAGACCCTCTCCCTCTGCGAAGCCATCACGCAGGAGAGGGGTATCAAATTTGCCCATCCAAATTTTCTACTCAAAAAGAGAGTGCGTCAGATCACCGATCACTACTATAAAAGAGAGTGGCATCTCAACAACCGAAGTCATCCCGGTGCAGATATCGATGTAAAAAAAGCGTGGCAATATACCAAAGGAGAAGGTGTCATAGCCGCCATCATCGATGAAGGCATCGATATCGCTCACGAAGACCTCAAAGCAAATATCATCGGCTTCGCCAACTATGACGATCCAGACAGCAACTATCCCGATTCCAAAACCGGGAACTGGCACGGGACTGCATGTGCGGGACTGCTTGCCGCAGCGGAAAACGGCATAGGCGTAGTGGGTGTCGCACCCAAAACCAAACTCTATGCGGTACGATACTCCGATAACGATATTGCGCAGGATATCAAGGCTTTTAACGACTTGATGCAAAAGGGTGTGGATATCATCTCCAACAGCTGGGGTTCCTACACGAATCTCGATGCCTATAACGAGATTTTCAAAACCCTTGCAACCAGAGGGAGGAACGGAAAAGGTATTTTGATATTTTTCGCTTCAGGAAACGACAGTCAGGATATGGACGAACCAGGGATAGATGATGAATCGGAATCTCCCTATGTCCTCTCCATCGGTGCTTCAACAAACCGTGACAAGATAGCCTATTACAGCAATTACGGTAGCTCCATCGACTTCGTCGCACCGGGCGGAAACAGCGATGCAGAACTGATCACGACAGACGCAACCGGCAGTAAAGGATACACAAGTCGTAATTATAACAAACATTTTATCGGTACTTCCGCCGCTGCTCCCGTCGCTGCGGGGGTCGCCGCACTGATCCTTTCCGCCAATCCCGAACTCACCCGGGATGAAGTCATCGATATCATGAAGAAGACATCGGATAAAATCGGAAGTTACAACTATATCAACGGCAGAAACGACTATGCCGGATACGGTCGTCTCAACGCCGGTAAAGCTGTCAAAATGGCACGTTCCTACTATCTCAGAACACACGGAGTTCCGATTTCAACCGATAATTTTGCCCATATTATGTTCGAGTCTGTTCAAAAATTTTCCAACTAATAATCCTTTTTGTTGTACTATTATCACCGCACCAGCAAATAATCCAATTTCATCATAAGGATTTCTATGTATCGTTTTGCGCACTCTCTGAACAGAGATATGCATATCGGTGACTTACGCACCGTCCTCTTTAACTTTATCGCTGCGAAACAGAACAGTGAACCCTTTTTAATCCGCATCGAAGATAGAGACAAAGAACGCACTATCGAAGGCAAAGATCACGAGATTCTGGAGATGCTGACACTTTTCGGTATCACATGGGATCAGATCAACTATCAGAGTGAAAATCTCAAGTTTCATCAGCAACTGGCAACCAAACTGCTGATGGATCAAAAAGCGTTCGCCTGTTTTTGCACACCCGAAACACTCGAAAACAAAAGAGCAGCGGCAAAAGCAACCGGTCAACCCAACCGATACGACGGTACCTGCAAATACCTCAGCAATGAAGAGGTACTCAACAATGAGTCTCCTTTTGTCGTACGTATCAAAAAACCACAAGAGGATATCTGCTTTACAGACTTGATCAAAGGCGAAGTCTGCTTCACGCCGGATGATATCGACGATTTTGTTATCATGAACGTCGATAAAACCCCGACTTACGATTTTGCCTCTGCTATCGATGATATGATGTACGATATCTCTACAGTCATCCGCGACGAAGACTACGTCTCAAATACATCCAGACAAATACTGATACGAAACTATCTCGGATACGACAAAGAGATCCGTTACGCCCATCTGCCCATCATCCGCAACGAAGCGGGCGACGAGATGAGTGAAGACGATGAGGCATCAAGTGTCAGGCGGTTGCTGGAAGAGGGATTTCTCCCCTCCGCTATCGCCAACTACCTCATCCTGACCGGAACCAAAACACCCGTCGAAATCTTCACACTTGAAGAAGCCGTCACATGGTTCGATCTGAAAGATATCGCAAAAACACCGATAACATTTGATCCGGGAAAACTGAGGCAAATCAACAAAGAGCACATCAGACGCATCGACAACAGAAGGCTCTCGGCACAGATCGGATACTCCAGTGAAGAGATAGGGGCACTGGCAAAGCTCTATACCCGGGAAGCAAGTACTTTACAGGAGATAAAGGAGAAAATCGATACAATTTTTGCGCCGAAAGTGTGTGAAAACTTTCCGGAAGCATTTCACATACTACGGTCTGTTGCAAAAAACGCCCCCTATTTTCCGGAATATGACGCGTTTAAAGACCATCTCGCCAAAGAGAGCGGACTCAAGGGGGAACAGCTGGTCAAACCGCTGCGCGTCATGCTGACCGGAGCGCAAAACGGTCCAGATCTGAGTGACCTTTACCCTTTCATCAGAAACTATTTAGGAGAAATTATCAAATGATATTAGCAACTTTTATACAAGCCATAGCGCAAATCCTCTCAATGGTGATCAATATCTATATCTGGGTGATCATCATCTCGGCACTGCTTTCATGGGTCAATCCAGATCCTTCCAACCCGATCGTTCAGATTCTCAGACGTCTGACAGAGCCTGCCTACGCCTTTGTGAGACGTTACATCCCTACGGTGATAGGCGGTATTGACCTCAGCCCTATCATCATCATTCTGGCGTTGCAGTTTCTGGATCTTTTCCTCGTAAGAATCCTTTTCAATCTCGCACGCAGTCTTGCATAACCCTTTCAGAAAAAAGCAGAGTATCCTGCATACTCTGCTGCTATCCCTCATTTTCGCGACTTCTCTGACGGCAGAGACCATTCCCTTCTCTTTTTTTCATGACAAACCCCGTAGTACAGCCAAAGATTTCTATATCTACCGTTTCTTAGACCAAAATATTTCTGCCCAAGAGGCGCGTGCACTGTTAGGTGAAGTCAACAACATGAACTGGAAACTGTTTGACCGTTTTGCGGACAAGGTGGATGATTTTGCATTTGAAAGGGTCAAATATTGCAGACATCTGGCTCCGGAACGTTTTGCGGGAAAGGACAGCGACTGTATTATGGTGGGGCTGACGCCCTACAAAGCGACCAGACTACCTGTCAAGATTCTCGAGGAGATCGCTGACAATATTGCATTTCGTTACCCGAAACAAGCAGCACTTTATAAAGCGATCGCTACCCGTGACTTCAGGTTCATGACCAAACTCGATCCGAGACTTTTTCTGCAAGTTTTCAACCAGACCGGAAAAAAGTACAGGGAGAGCTGGTTCAACCATCCGCTCCCTCCGAAACTACTTGTCACACTGAGTGGATACAGTGCCTTCAACACCGCCATCGACAAAATCGTCCGCGATCCGAAACTCGACAAACTGCAACACTCTCTCCTGAAATTCGACAGCTCGAAACTGAGTGCCGAAAGCAACTTCCTTCTGGGTATCAATGCACTCAAACAGGGACACAAAGAGGTTGCGATCTGGTATTTCAAACTCTCAGCAAAAAAGGCGTGGTCTAACTTTGCCAAAGACAAAGCGATCTTCTGGCAATACCTGACCACACAGGATAGTAAACTACTTCATGAACTGATCGAAAAGAGCAAAGATATTAACCTCTATACCCTCTTTGCCCATGAAAAACTGGGTACATTTCCCAAAAATATCATCGTCACCATCGACCCAAAACAACCAAGAGCACCTTTTGATATCACCGATCCGTTTATATGGCACAAACTCTATAAAGCGTTTAAAAGAAGAGATTTCCCCGATCAAAAGAGCAAAGAAGCCGCTGCCCTCCAACTCAACTCGAACGACACCCAACCCCATGTCGCGCGGCTGCTCTACAGCTACAAAGAGAACCTGCACTACTATCTCTTTGCTTACAGACGCTACATCCATACACTCGAACCGCACCGACAAGCGTTAATACTCGCACTCGCCAGACAGGAGAGCCGGTTCATTCCGACCGCAGTCTCCTACTCCTACGCACTGGGACTGATGCAGTTCATGCCTTTTCTGGCAAAAGCGGTCGCGAAAGAGAGCGGGATGAAAGATTTCAGATATGAAAAGATGTTCGATCCCAAAATCGCGTACCGTTTTGCAGATATACACCTCGACTTTCTGGAGAAGCACCTCTTTCATCCGCTCATGGTCGCCTACGCCTACAATGCAGGCGCAGGATATACCCGAAGAGAGATCATCCAAAACGATCATCTCTTTACATCAAAAAGGTATGAACCGTTTCTCTCTATGGAGCTGCTGCCCAATGCGCAGGCGAGAAGATACGGCAAAAAAGTGCTTGCAAACTATATCGTCTATGCCAGACTGATGGGACTAAAAGATGTCACCCTGCTCACTCTGCTTCAAGCACTAACGAAGAAGCACCGTATCTCTGACTTTTAAGGAGCAGTTCCATTTTGGCAGTTGCAGGTTTGGGAAATGTCACCAGATAGTAGTGTGACCAGACATTTTTCACCGGAGCGATTTTCAGCAGATCATCCTCATTATCGAGAGGTTTGATACTGATCGGTTTCTGACCGTTGAGGGTAATGGTATAATCAGGATTGAAAAGCCCCTGTTTATCGGGATCACTGTAGTCATCATCGATAAAAACACTCATCAGAAAATGGGCTCTTTTATCATTTTGATACGCCTTTAACAGAGGGTTGAGATAGGTCGCCACCAACGATGCCTTGATCTCCAGAGAGTTGTATATCTCCGCCTTTTGTGTGAAAGCGAGTGCTTTTTCCTCCAGTACATCCGGTGCGAAAAAACCGCTTCTGGAGGCACATCCGCCCAACGACAACAACGCTAAAAAGAGAATAGTCAATATTTTCATCGTGATCCTTTAAAATTACAAATTATTTTACACTAATGTAATTTATATTTCGTTACAATTTAAAATTATTTAAAACTATTTATTTTGGAGCTTCATGAAGAGAGTTGCCGTCGCTTTTACCGGCCCTTCCAACAGCGGTAAAACAACCTTGATCGTTAAAATTGCACAAAAACTGATTCCCGACAACAGAGTCGCTGTTGTCAAACATGATCCCAAAGATAAAGCGCTATTCGACACAGAAGGCAAAGACAGTTACAAATTCACACAAACCGGTGCACATACGATCGTCGTCTCTCCCACGCGTACTACCTATTTCGCACCGGAAAGTAAAACTATCGATGATATTATCCAAATGGTTCAGGATTTTGACTATCTTCTGGTGGAGGGATTAAAGACACTCCCCCTTCCCAGAATCGCTATTTTCCGCGGGAAGATCGATGAAAGTTACTTTCCCTACTCAGAAGCAATAGCGATCGACGAAAGTGTCGATATAAGAGCATACGAGATTCCAGAGGAAATATCGGTTTTGGATCTCAACAATATCGATGAAATTCTTGCATGGATCAATGCCCATGCAAAAAAAGTATAAGGAGTACAATGCAAGAGATATACAATGCCATTCAAACGGCAGCCATCAAAATAGACTATGCGATCAAACATGAAGACAAAGGCTACTCCGACAACCAGAACAGTACCGGAGATATCCAGCTCAAACTCGATATCCACTGCGATGAGATCATAGAGTCTATATTCTCTTCGATCACCACCGTCAAGGAACTTGCGAGTGAAGAGAAAGCGGAACCGTTTACACTTCATGAAGAGGGAAGATACCTCATCGGCTACGACCCGCTCGATGGATCGAGTCTGGCGGATGTCAACCTCTCGGTCGGCTCTATTTTCGGTATCTACGAGAATGACTACAGCGGGGCAAATCTGAAAGCCGCCGTCTATGTGGTTTATGGTCCTCGCGTCGAAATAGTTACGGCAGATCATGAAGGTGTTAAACTTTTTCGTCTCGAACCCGATAATACATTTGCTTTTATCCAGGAGATCAGACTCAAAGAGAGAGGAAAACTCAATGCACCGGGCGGCACGCAGAAAAACTGGCCGTCACATCACAAAGCATTGATAGAGAGTCTCTTTGCAGAAGGCTACCGTCTGCGCTACAGCGGCGGTATGGTACCGGATCTGCATCAGATACTGCTGAAGGGTGGCGGTATCTTCTCCTATCCGGGTACAACCGATGTACCTGCGGGAAAACTACGAAAAGTGTTTGAAGTTTTCCCTTTTGCATTTATCTATGAACAAGCCGGCGGAGAAGCGATCGACGGAAAGCAGAGATTGCTGGATCTGAAACCGGAACATATTCATGATACCACCCCATGCTTTTTTGGATCAAAAGAGGAGATACAAAAAGTAAGGAACAGTTATGCCAACTATTAAAGAACAGAAAGAGATCGATTTTTATAAAGCGAAGCTTGCCGAAGAGGCTGAAGTATTACAAAACTGCCAGAAACAGCACCGCGTCAAAAGCTGTATGCTCTGCAAAGAGGTGATCGGATGTGCCACGCGTAAATCATACGTCAATGCCGTTTACCAAAGTATGAACAAAGGCAAAGGCGGCGGTTTCGAATTTTGACACTATTGCCTCTGCTATCATTAAGTTAACGCTTTTGGAACAAAGTCCCAAAAGCTACGCTAACGCTAAGTTCTGCTCAGCGCAGGGCTCACGCGCAGATAAACTGCGCTTAAATTTCTTAACTTAAGCATACTACTTACCACCGCCCCGGCTGTGGGAGATAGCAGCGGTATCCTTCTCTATTTTATCCATCACCATCATCGGTGCCAGAAACATATAGATTATATTGGCGATAATAAACGCCATCAGCAGATATAATGGCAATCTCTTTTTTAGCGGTAATCTCTTTTTCATAGGTCTCCTTTACAATACGCTTATGACAAATTTTTATGAAACATTTTCACTACAAATTCAAGCGCCTCTTCTTTGGTTTTCATGACGCCCCGAAGCTGTGCATCATATACTGTCTCTAAAATCTCTTTAAACTTTGGTGAAGGTTTATGTCCCAGCTGCAAAAGATCACGTCCCTGCAAAAGCGGTTTTGGCGGCGCTTGCGAAACCCCCAGCCTCTCAGCCCGCTGCAAAACTTTATCTCCCGCTTTGAAAGTACCCTTCATGAGAGCCTTTTTCGCAAGATAATCCACCTTCGCTATCAGTACCAGATCTGAGATATTCGCTTTGACAGAAAGCTTTCTCACCTCTGTATCGAGATCTTCACTTTCACTGATCGCCCCAATTTCACGATAATATCTCCAAAGCATTACAACAGAAGAGATCAGCTTCACTTCGTTGCTGAGCCACCCGATCAACTCCTGCACTTGCGATTCACGCTCCATGGAAAGCACCAGCGCAGAGAGCATCAAAATCAGCGCTTTTTCCTGTTTTGCCTCTTTTAGCATAGCCATCACATCAAGTCGCCGCAAACTCTCCTGCCACAGATTCTCCGGCAAGTCTGACAGATGCGGAAAGTAACGCAACGCTCCCAGCGTTTTTAAAAGCACAAATCCCGCAGAGGGTTTCTCCGCCTGCAGCAGCAACTTTTTGATCTCACCAAAAACACGCTCTTTGGGAAGCTCATCCAGCATCCCCTCCTCTGCCATATTCCGACACAACCTTTTCGTCAAAACATCCATCGTAAACCCGAACCGCGCACAAAACTGTACCCCTCGATACAGTCGCAGGGGATCTTCGACAAATGTCCGCGCATCGATATGGCGCAATATCTTTCGTTCCAGATCTCGGCGCCCCCCAAACGGATCGAGAAAGCACTTCCCGGCGATATCGTACCCCATCGCATTGACCGTAAAGTCCCGCCGCCTGGCTGCGGCTTCAAACGCCATACTTCCATCCACCGATACGTCAAACCCACGATGACCGCTTCCTGTTTTACGCTCTGTACGCGGAAATGCAAAGTCATACTCTGTGCCTTCATGTATAAACTTCAGCACGCTGAAACTCTTGCCGACCAGCTTCACTTTGCCATAGTGTGACAAAACTTTCTCCAGTTGATCCATACTATCAAGTCCATAGACTTCGACATCATAATC
>QNZT01000065.1 GCA_003978455.1 Sulfurospirillum sp. | reverse complement strand
GATCGCCGAAGGGAAAAAAGAGTGGCAAAAGGTGCTCTGGGAGTTTTACAACCCTTTCATCGAAGAGGTGGAGAAGGGCAAGAAAAATATCAAGAGTCAGAAGGTTGCCATCCCGACGGGCGAAAAGTGTCCGCAGTGCGGTGAAGAGTTGCTGAAACGCAAAGGGCGCTACGGGGAGTTTATCGCGTGCAGCGGTTTTCCGAAGTGCAAGTACACCAAAAATATCGACGGTACCGAAAAAGAGAAAAAGGTACTGCCGACGCTGGAGGGGGTCGCGTGTCCTGAGTGCGGCGGCGGGATCGTCGAGCGAAAGTCACGGCGCGGGAAGTTTTACGGCTGCGCGAACTATCCAAAATGCAAGTTTATTTCGACCTACAAGCCGGTGGACAGAAAGTGTCCTGAGTGCGGTTATATGATGGCGAAGCGGACGTTCCGCAAAAAAGATATCTTCGAATGTATCAAGTGTAAACATCGCGAAGATGCCTGAGAAAACGGTTTTTTTATGCGCCATCAGCAATATCTCCAGCGGAAGTTGCAGTGAGGATTGCAGTTTTTGTACGCAGGCGGCAAAGTATCAGGCGGATATAGAGCGCTACAGATACAAGCCGCTGGAGGATATCGTTCATGAAGCAAAAAGGGCGCGTGCAAACCGTGCGATCGGCTTTTGTCTGGTGACAGCGGGGAAAGGGATCACCGACAGGACGCTGGAGTTTGTCTGTGAAGCGGCTGCGGCGGTCAAAAAGGTGGAACCCGATCTCAATATCATCGCCTGTAACGGCACGGCGAGTGTTACGCAGCTGCGAGAGTTGAAAGAGGCGGGTGTGGGAAGCTACAACCATAACCTCGAAACGTCACGTGCGTACTATCCTGAGATCTGTACGACCCACAGCTGGGATGAGCGGTACGAGACGTGTGAAAATACCAAAATCGCCGGGCTCGATCTCTGCAGCGGCGGGATTTTCGGGATGGGAGAGAGCGAGGAGGATCGTATCTCTATGGTGGCATCTCTAAAAGCGCTCTCTCCGGCATCGGTGGCGATCAACTTTTTTCATCCTAATCCCGCGCTTCCGCTTCATGAAAATCCTCTGGGTATCGACACATCGCTGGAGATCATCCGCTATGTCAAGTCGCAGTTGCCGGAGTCTATGGTGATGGTTGCCGGCGGGCGTGAGCGGATGTTTGGTGAACGGCAGGGGGAGATATTTTCCGCGGGTGCCGATTCTATCGTGATCGGTAACTATCTGACCACCAGGGGCAATGCTCCGGACAAGGATATCGTGATGCTGGAGTCGCTTGGCTTGAAGATCGCGCAAAGCTGCCATGGATAATGCCGTCTCCATCATCGTCACACTGTCGATAATCATCTTTATCTCTCCTTATATCTCCCGATTTTTGAAGATCCCCACGACGCCTGTCGAGATCATCCTCGGAACGGTGATGGGGTATTTTCACTTTCTGGGGGAAAATCATCTCTTTGAGCTGATCGCTGAGGTGGGTTTTTACTATCTGATGTTTCTGGCGGGGATGGAGGTCAATATCCGGGATCTCATGAAGATGGATAGAGAGATCAAAACACGGGGCTTGATCTATATTTCGCTGCTCTATATCTTCTCCTATATCAGTGTCAAAAGTGTCGGTTTCGATACTATATTTACACTCTTTTTGCCGTTGATCTCGGTCGGTTTGATCGTGACGCTCTATAAAGAGTACGGCAAAGAGACCAAATGGCTCAATCTCTCGATGCAGATCGGTGTGCTCGGAGAGCTGGTGAGTATCATCGCGCTGACGGTGACAGGTGCGATGCTAAAACATGGTTATGGGATAGAGCTTTATGAAACACTGGGGTTTCTCGCACTTTTCCTTTTGGCTCTGGTTGTTGTGTTCAAACTTTTCAGACTGCTTTTCTGGTGGTATCCGGAGATCAAGACCTATCTGATTCCACTGGACTGGGACAAAGATGAAAAAGATATCAGGCTGAGTATGGCGCTCTTTTTTCTCATGATCGCGGTGATGCTGATGCTGGATCTGGAGATCGCATTCGGGGCGTTTATCGCCGGTATCTTTATTGCGACCTTTTTTGAGCACCAGAGAGAACTGCCGCACAAGCTTTCAACATTTGGATTCGGTTTTCTGGTGCCGATCTTTTTTGTCTATACCGGTTCTACTTTTAAACTCGAAGCGTTGCAGGAAGAGGGACTTGTGATCTTTGCGTTGATGATTACCGCTTCGATGATCGGCATCCGTATGCTATCGGCGATCGCATTTTTCAAGATTTTCAACTTCAAAGAGATGCTTCTCTTTTCCCTTTCGCACTCTATGCCGCTGACACTGCTTGTTGCGATTGCAGCTTTGGGATACCACAATAACAGGATGATACAATTTGAGTACTATGCATTTATACTAGCAAGTCTGTTTGAGGTAATCATCGTGATGGTCAGTATCAAAACTATCTCTGTCTATAGCGAAAAGCAGAGACGAAAACGGACTAGTGTAAAAAAGTGATACTATAGCCGTTGGACTTTTTTTTGATTCGATAACGATAGTCACCCGATAGCACAAATGTCAGTCGGTAAAAACGATCGTGTGTGCCTATTTTCAGCATCTTGACGTAGCGTGAACGGATGGTTTTTCGGATCGTGTCGTAGAGCACGAAATCATCTCCGAAGTCGAGTACCAGACGCTCCGGTCTTCTAAGCCTGAAATCCTGGATGATACAGTCGTCGGTAACGATCTTCAGGCGGTTTGCCTTCATGTAGATCTTCAGGTTGGCATTGCTGTAAATGAGACGTCGTTTCGGTTTTGTATATACTTTTCGTTTTACAGGGCGCTGCTTTACAGCTTTGTGATGCAGACGATGTTTCGGTGTGACACTACTCTTTTTCACAAAGAGAATCGGCTTTTTCTTTTCGGGCTTTTCGACCTGAACAACTGCCTGGATCTCTTCCCATGTTTGTGCAGGGGGCGGGGGAGTCACTATCTCCGTGACGGGCTCTTCGATACGGCACTTTGCCTGACTGATGACATGAACAGGAACGACCTCCTGTTGAAAGTCCGGTACGGGAATAGGTTTGGTCAGAGGTTCACCATCGTACTGCTTAACCGGTGCAAAAGGGTTTTCTCTCGTTTCGGCAGCAGATGTGAGCAAAAGTAGCATTGTCAAAAGTAGTTTTATGTGTGATCTCATGGCAGTGTTTGCTCCTCGTCACTCTTTTCGGGCATCAGTGCGCGTAGTTCAAAGTACTTTTTTTGCAAGATAGCATTCTCTTTACTGATACGCGCTATCTTGCTGTCAAGAATTTCCTGCTGCTTTCTGAGTGAGAGCAGTACATCGAGAGAGTTTTTCCCAAAGAGTGTCTCCCCCATATAGACTGCCGCCAGCAGTACCAGCAAAATCAGGAAAACAACCTGCAAAAAAGAGAATCCGCTCTCTTTCTGGGCTGTATCCTGAGAAAGCTCATCGGTGATCTGAGACATCAGGAGAAGAGTTTACTCCCCGGGTACTCGCTGAAACCGAGTTCTCTCTCTATCTCCAGCAGTCGGTTGTATTTTGCTGTACGCTCACCTCTGGCGGTGGAACCTGTTTTGATCTCACCAGTGTTGAGTGCTACGGCAAAGTCTGCGATAAAAGCATCTTCACTCTCGCCGCTTCTGTGACTCATGACACACTTGTAACCGCTTCGCTGTGCCAGTCTGACTGTATCCATCGTCTCTGTGACAGAACCGATCTGGTTGGGTTTGATCAAAATAGAGTTGGCGATATTTTTGTCGATACCTTCCTGTAGGATTTTTTCATTGGTAACGAAAAGATCGTCTCCGACGAGCTGGATCTTCTCTCCAAGTCTCTCGGTCAGGATCTTCCAACCGTCCCAGTCATCTTCACTCAAACCGTCTTCGATGGAGACGATAGGGTACTTTTCACAAAGGTCTTCATAGTAGGCTACCAACTCTTCTGCGCTGAGGATGCGGTTTTCCGAGTCGAGCTTGTATCCGCCGTCTGTAACCAGTTCGCTACTTGCAACGTCCAGTGCGATTGCGATATCTTCACCTGCTTTGTAGCCCGCCTTTTCGATCGCCTGCATGATGACCTGGATCGGTTCTTCGTTGTTTTTGAGGTTCGGTGCGAAACCGCCTTCATCACCGAGTGCGGTACTCTCACCCATATCCGCGATGATCTTTTTGAGGTTGTGGTAGACTTCAGCGGCAGCTCTGAGCGCATCGGCAAAGTTGTCGAAGTTGAGCGGCATGATCATGTACTCCTGGAAATCGACACTGTTGTTTGCGTGGCTTCCTCCGTTGATGATGTTGAACATCGGTACGGGAAGTGTCATGGCGTTGCTGCCGCCGAGGTATCTGTAGAGCGGTATGCCCAGACTCTCAGCTGCTGCTCTTGCAACTGCCATGGAGACACCAAGTACTGCATTTGCACCGAGGTTTTCGTAGTTGTCGCTGCCGTCGAGCTGTTTCATGATGGCATCGACCTCTGCCTGGTTATAGGGACTGACACCTATGAGTTCGTCTGCAATTTTTGTATTGACATTGTCACAGGCTTTGAGGACACCTTTGCCCATATATCTGTCGTCTCCGTCTCTGAGTTCCAGCGCTTCTCTTTTACCGGTACTGGCACCTGAAGGTACGATCGCGTTTGCCTGTGTTCCGTCGCTCAGTACGACAGTTGCACGGACAGTGGGATTGCCCCGGCTGTCGAGTACTTCATCTGCATAGATATCGTCTATATAAACCATGGTTTGTTGCTCTCCTTGTATTGTAAAGTTTTAGGACTCTTGCTCCTCGGAGCGTTCGTCTTGCTCGCTCTCTCCGATACCCATAGCACTTTTTATGCCGTTTTCGATCTCTTTGGCGAGTTCGGGATCTTCTTTGAGGAGTGCTTTGACATTTTCACGCCCCTGACCCAGCTTTTTGTCGCCGTAGCTGAACCATGCACCACTTTTGTCGATGATATCCAGTTTCACGCCGTAATCGACCAGTTCACCCTCTTTGGAGATTCCCTCTCCGAACATTATATCAAATTCTACTTGTTTAAACGGAGGTGCCACTTTGTTTTTGATCACTTTCGCCTTGACCCTGTTACCGATGTTTTCTTCCGCCTGTTTGAGTGTCGCGATCCGGCGTACGTCGATACGTACCGAAGCGTAAAATTTCAGGGCATTACCGCCGGTGGTGGTTTCGGGTGAGCCGTAGCCCATGGTGCCTATCTTCATACGGATCTGGTTGATGAAGATGACAGTGGTGTTCATCTTGTGCAGGACACCGGTGAGTTTTCGGAGTGCCTGGCTCATCAGACGCGCCTGAAGACCGACGTGTGTGTCGCCCATGTCGCCCTCGATCTCTGCTTTGGGCGTCAGTGCGGCGACAGAGTCCACGACGATCAGGTCGATCGCGCCGCTTCTTGCCATAGTTTCGACGATATCGAGTGCCTGTTCACCGAAGTCGGGCTGGGATACATAGAGATTGTCCACATCGACACCTAGATTTCTGGCATATTTGGTATCGAGAGCGTGCTCCGCGTCGATAAAGGCGGCGATACCTCCCTCCCGCTGACACTCTGCGGTGATCTGGAGGGCGAGAGTGGTCTTACCGGAGCTCTCCGGTCCGTAGATCTCGATGACCCTTCCTTTGGGTACACCGCCGATACCCAGTGCCATATCGAGTCCCAGAGAACCGGTGCTGATCGCGTCGATAGGTTCGATCTCTTTGTCTCCGAGTCTGACGATAGCGCCTTTGCCGAAAGTTTTGTCGATCTGTTTGATGGTCAGATCAAGTGCTTTTTTCTTCTTTTCATCCATGTTGCATTCCTTCATTTTTTTGATTTAGTCTAACACAGTTTTGTATCGGTGTCAAAAAATATTTCAATTTGAAATAAAATCTTTATCTGTTGAGGCTTTTCGTAATCTCCTCGATCAGCGCTTCTTTGTTCTGTGTGTTCAGCGACTCTCTGTAGGAGTCGCCGCCTTTGGCAAGATAGGTCTGTAGTTTTTTGAGTTGCGCACGCAGTTTCGCTATCTCTTCACTTTCGCTCTTTTGCAATTTTTCTCTGAGTGTGCGGTTCTCTTCGAGTAGTTTTTTGTAGTGGGCGTCGGCTGAGTGCTCTTTTTGAGCGTAGAGTTTTTCCGAGAGTGCCGCTGTCTGCTCTTGTTGCTCATGAAGTTTCTCTGTCAGCTCTTTGCGGATCGAGACGAGATTGTCGATATCATGTTGCAGTTTTGCTACTTTCTCTTCGAGCAGAGAGTTCTCGACCTCTTTTTGGTGAATAATCTCCTGATACTCCTGTGAGATGGCGTTGAAAAAACCTTCGAGCTGCGTGACGAAAAAGCTCTTCTTCATGGTCAGTTTTTTGGAGATATCTTTGAGCATCGATCCTGCCTTCTAAAGTTAGAAGTATTATATAGAAAAAAGATTAAACACAAAATTATGATGCCATCAGGTGATTTGCACGATCTCGGTCTCCTCTTCACGGACATAACAAAGGTAGGCTTCTACGGGCATGGAGGTGATCTGTTCGATCGCTTTTTTATAGTGCCTGACCTGGCTTTTGTGTTCGCTGCGAATCTGCGCCGAACTCTTGTAGTCGATGATAACGTAGCGATCCTCTTTTTTGATGAGCAGATCGAGTTGTTTGACTTCACCGTTGTAGATGATGGGTTGCTCTTTGTTGATCTCTCCCTGTATGAGCCGGTTAAATCCGGTGTCCGCAAGCAGTTGCTTCACCCTTTTGAGGATCTTTTGCGCGTCGCCGTCCTGAAGCAGCATCTCGTAGCGGTTTTTCATCGCCCACCAGGCGTTGTCAAGGTCGTCGCTGCTAAATCCGTCGAGTACCTCCAGCATATAGTGCAGTGCGTTTCCGAAGTTGATGGCGTAGATATCCTCTTTGTAATCGTTCTCTTTGGTGACTTTTTGTTCCTGAAGCCCCAGCCTGAGCGGTGTATACTCGGGAGTCGGTTTCGGTTTTTGCTCCTCTCTTTTTTCATGAACGATGCGTTTGCCTATTTCACACGGGGAGAGGTTCAGGAGGGAGAAAGCGGAGTTTTTCTCCTCTCTTTGTACGATGACCAGCGAATGTTCGGCGCGGGTAAAGGCGACGTAGAGTGCGTTGAGTTTGTCTTCGGTGCGAAGCTGTTTCTCTCTTTCGAGTGCGTCGAGATAGGCGCTGTCCACACTCTCTCTGTTTTTGGTGCGCAGATAGAGTTCATGAAGTGTGATTTCGTCATAGGCAAAGATAAACGTGGATCGGTCTGCCGGCTCTTTTTTAAGTCGGTCGGCGACGATGACGTGTTTGAACTCCAGGCCTTTGGATTTGTGGATGGTCAAAATCCTGATCCCTTCGCTCTGTTTGGAGGGTGCGTCGGTATCGAGTGTTTCACTTTCAAAGAGAAAGGCTTCGATGTCGCTGTATTCGGCGATGATTTCGATCAGTCTGAGAAGATTGGGATCTTGTCCGGGAAGCTGAAAATGGCGGATGATCTCTTTGACGAGCAGGGGCAGGTCGCTGTGGCGCTTCTGGAGTTTGAAGTCGATCTCACCCTCCCACGGTTTGCCGATGAGTGCGAGGAAACTCGCTTTGCAGATCGTTTCATGAAAGTAGAGGTATTTGAGCAGTTCGATCACTGCCGCGACATAACGGCTGTTGATGAGTTTGCCTGTGGTATGGGTGGTGATTTTCAGGGTGTTCTCTTTTTCCAACAGTTTCTCTTCGATCTCGAAAGCATCCGGGTTGGTGTGGGTGAGGATGGCGATGTCGTCGGCGGGAACTCCGGCTTCGAGGAGGGCAAAGAGTTCCGTTACGATGCCGTCGGTCACATCGTCGTAGTTCGCGACTTTGATATAGCCGTCTGTATCATCTTTTTTACACTTTTGCGGCGTATAGCCTCTGATCGTATCTTTGAAAGTTTCATTGACAAAGCGGACGATGTTGCAGTCGCTGCGGTAGTTTGTGCTGAGTTGTTCGAGCCGGACGCCGTAGCGTTTTTGCACATAGTGAAAGAGCTCTTTCGCGCCGCCTCTGAAACGGTAGATGGACTGTTTGATATCTCCGACATAGAAAAATGATTTCAGTTCCCTGCTGCCTATGCCTGAGAGAATCTCTTCGATGATCGGTTCGAGTATCTTGTACTGGACGATGTTGGTGTCCTGAAACTCGTCGATGAGCAGGTGGTCGATGGAGGCATCGAGCCGGAAGTAGAGAAATTCGCGATCGACTTTCTCTTCATGAAGCAGTCTGTAGAGCAGGTTGGTGACATCGTTGAACGCCAGTGTGTTGTCGGCGATATTCTCTTCGAGCAGTGTTTGGCGGTAGAGGTCGTAGAGGCGCATATATTTGCCCAGGAGGTACTGCTCTTTGTGGCGGAGATAGAGGGCGAGTTTTGTTTTGATCTCATGCAGTATCTCATCCATCTGCGGGAGATAACACTTTTTGAAATCCCAGTAGTTGAGGCTCTCTTTGGTCAGCCATGTCGCCTCTTTGAGCGTGTCGATGTCGGTGACTTTATCGAGGGTTTTCTGTGCTCTGGCTGAGAGGTTGTCACAACTGTCACGAAAGAGCTCCTTGAGTGATCCGACAAGTGCCATCACCTCTTTTTCGGTGGGGTAGGGAGCATCTTTTTCTATGGTGATATTGCCCAGTTCCGCATCTTTTTCGTAGAGTTTTGCCAGCAGGTCGAAGATATCGCCCAGCTTTTTACTCTCCTGTGCGGAGAAGAGGACGAGGTCTTTGTAGGCGTCGTGGCGTTTGACATTGGTCAGGAAGCGGAGCAAAAAGCGCTGTTCGTCGGTCAGCTCCTCGATGGTGAAGTCGGGCATGAGTCCCAGATGCTGGGAAAAGAGGCGCAGCACCTGTGCGAAAAACTTGTCGATCGTGGAGATCTTGAGATCTGCCTTCAGGTAGGCTTCATGAAGTTCCCGGCGCTTCTCCAGGATCTCCTCTTCGCTGCAGTTGAGTGTTTTTGCGATCTCTGCGCGTTCATTTTCCCGGGCGGGGAGGTGGAGTTCCGCCAGGACGGCGGAGATACGTGCTTTCATCTCACTGGCGGCTTTGTTGGTAAAGGTGAGGGTGAGGATCGTGTTGGGTCTGGCGCCGAGATAGAGCAGGGAGATGTAACGGATGACCAGTGCAAACGTCTTGCCGCTGCCGGCACTTGCTTCATAGGCTAACGAGGTATAAAAAGCCATCACAGTATCCTGTCGCAGATTTTCTGATAGGGGCAGAAGGCACACTTTTGCAGTGTTTCGGTCATCGTAAAGTTGTGTTCTGTCGCTTTAAGCGCAGCAAGATGGGTATAGAGCAGGTCGAGTTTTTCGTCGAAAAGCGCTTCATCGACCAGTTTGCCCTCTTTGAGACTGTAGTAGTACGCATCTTCGACACTGCCCAGATGTTGTGTGATCAGATAGTAGAACTGTAGTTGAAAATCGGTCGCTTTTTCGAGTGTTCTGGGGGTGGTTGCGGGAATTTTGCCGCTTTTGTAGTCGATGATCGTGTAGCTTCCGTCGCGGATGTCGATACGGTCGATATTTCCCATCAGCTCCAGATCTTCCGCGACGGCGGTAAACTTCTTTTCGGTTGTAAAGACTTTGAAGCCTTCATGAAAGCGTTTGATCTCGTTTTGGACAAACGGTTTGAGGAGTTCCAGCCACTGGTCGAGCAGAAATCTGAGTGCCGGCTCTGTCTCACTGCGCAGGTAAAGTGCTTTTTGCAGGGCGATCATGAGATCCTCTTCGCTGAACCATGCGGGCTCTTTTTGGTAGAGTTCTTTGAGCGCTTCATGAAGCAGGATGCCGACGATGCGTTCGTTATCCTGATCTTTTGGGATCTCGAACGCTTCGTACTTTTGGATATGTTTGAAGTAGTATTTGCGTTTGCAGTCGAGAAATGTTTTGAGTGCCGAAGCTGAAAGCGGTGTCTTGCTGAAGTCATACGTAAGAATCAGATCGGCTTTCATGAAGTGGGGATTTGGCTTGTGAAAAGGGAGCAAAATATGTTTCAGATCGCCGTGTGTATGGTGAAACTGTGTGATTTGGAGCTCTTCGAGGAAACGCGACGGTTGGTTTTGATCGTCAAGGAGGTAAGTGATCGCCACCTCTTTTGCCTGATCAAAAATACGGTTGTAGTAGTATTTTTGCAGATTTTCACGGTCCGAGGGGGTGGGAAGACCGCACGCTTCGCGGAGTGTCGAGGAGAGGAAGAGATCTTTTCTGCTGATGCTGGGCAGTACCCCTTCATTGAAATCGACTACGATGAGCGCCTCTTTGGTTATGCCCCGTGTCTCCAGAATCTCCATCACCGTGATTTTCCCGCCGCGTGTATCGTCGGTACTCAGTTTGGAGAGGCGGTTCAAAAAGAGGTGCAACACTTTGTGAAAAGGGTAGTGTGCCAAAGAGGGGAGCAGTTTCTTAAAGAGCGCGAGTTCTGTAGCAAACTGTCGGTATATGTCGTTCTCCTCTTCGGGGATCAGTTCGGCGAAGAGTGCCATGATCTCTTTGAAAGAGAGTCTGGATGACCACTTTTTGAGCATCTCATCGGTCTGCGCTTTGTCAAACCCCAGTGACTTGATACGGTAATAGTTCTCATGATTTCGCTCCATAAAGTAGCGGTAGAGGGCATCGAGTTTGCGGTAGATCACGGTTTGTGTGAAGGGGAAGCCCATCGCAAAGTTGAAGTTGTTCTCTTCGTCGAAAAGATCAAGCAGTACGGCTGTCGAGGCGTTTGGCAGGATCACGGCGATATCGTCCGGTGCATACCCCTGCCGGATAAAATCGTAGAGCTTCTTTTTGACAAATGCGATCTGTTCGATACTGCTCTGCTGCGGATCGATCGTGTAATGCGTTTGCGGTTCGGGAACTTTGACTTCATGAAGTATGGTTCGATTCTGAAAGTCGAGTATATATTCATAACCTGTCCGGAGCGCAAAACCGATGTCGGCAAATGTATCGGTCATCTTTTGGTTGAAACGGCTGGTATGGAGGTGAATCGTCAGCGGCGTGATCGCTGCGATCTTTTCAAAGATCTGAAATTCGAAACGGTTGAGATAGCCTTCAAGATGCAGCTCTATCTGTGAAAAAGAGCGGATATAGTTTTCATTGATTTTATAGAGGGAGGGGAGGGTGATCTTGTCGACATACTTTTTCCGGTCTAGTAATTCCGTGTACTTTTGCAACAGTGTTTCGAGGATGGTGAGGTGTTCGTCGTAGCTGGCGTAGGTATCGTATGCTCTGAGTTGATCGATTTTGGTCATCTCCACGGCAAGTTCTTCAAAGAAAGCGAAGAGGTATCTGCTGTTTTTGAGAAAAGAGAAAAACTCTCTGTCGATATTTAGGGAGCGGAAGTTGGAAAAGTCACTCGCCTCTTGCATCAGCAGTATGCGTGTATCTTCGTCGATAAATGTCCGACCGGGTACAAGGAGTGCTTTTTTTTCAAACTCTCCGATGGTCGTCATCTTTGGAAGGAGGGTGTTTTGAGAGAGCATCCGGGTAAGCTCTTCCCGGATGGCTCTGGAGGTTGGGTAGATCTCCAGTCTGTTATCTGGTTGCATTGACCTCGGTTTTGGTAAATGAGATCAGTTCATCCGGTGTGGCGATCTTTGTCATGATTTGCCAGCGACCGATCTTTTCGATCTCAAATGATTCGAAACGGTATGTGCCGTTTTCATGACTTTTGAGTTTTGGCTTTTTATCGTATTGATTGGTATCGGGTCGTGTGATTTTGATAGTGATATTGGCGTCGTTGACGGGTTGATTCTCTTTTGTCATGATGGTAAGTGAAACACTGTTTTTGCCCAGTATGAACTTTTTCGCATCGAGTGAAACGGTGTATTTTTTATCGAAAGCCTGCTGCTTTTTGATGATATCGTTGATGTTTCTTTCGACATTTTGATAGGTGTCAAAATAGAAGTCATCTTCAACTACAGGATTGATATTTGCCTGTTCGATGGTCCAGATACTGAGTCCAATAAGACCGAATATGGCAAGAATGATGCCTATAGGCCATCGTAGTTCACTCAGTTTACTCTGTTTTTTCAATACTATTTCCTTTGTAAAAAAATCTTTTTTTGACAATCAGCCATACAAAATAGAGCAGGGAGAGGTAAAAGAGAACCCTTACGATATTCATAAAAGTATGGCTTTCATGTCCTACGCTCGATTTTAACTTGACGCCGTAAGACTCTGCGAGCATATCTGTCAAATCTGCATAGCCATTTAAAAAAGCTGCTGACGTTGGATCTGTCTTGGATTTTTTGATAACGATCAGTTTTGTAAAGCTTCCGCTAAAGGGACTGAAGAGTGAATCTTTGTCAAACTTTCCATTGAGATCGGGTGAGTTGAACATCTGGTTGATGCCAAAATCCTTATGATCTTCATATGTTTTGGAAAATATCCACAGTATGTATGGTGGTTTTAGCTCTTTTAAATATCTATTTTTGATTTCCAGAAACGCTGCTTTGGTCAAGTGTTCTTTGGTGACCAGCGCAATCGTAACACCTGTCTTCTCATGAAGCTCTTTGCCTATCTCTTTCATCTTTTCAATCGCTTTACTATTGATAAGGGGATCGCCCTCATAGATAAAATCTGCAAAAGAAAATGTGGGAGAAAAAATAATCAGTAGAAAGAGGAGAGCTGAAAGGGCTCTCCTCTGTAGTTTTATACTATACACCCAGGTGATCCTATGTGAGAAAAAGGATGTGACCGGGAGTAGTAACAGCCCATACTGTGATGGCGGCCATCACAAGCAATCCGATACCGACTATATAAAAAAGTGTATCTGCCATCTTGTCTCCTTATTTGACAATCTGATAATGTTTATAATTATCTTTGCTAATCGTTTGAATATTTTGTTCATCTACAAGTTTGTAGTATGTTGTCGCATTTGCCTGTTGAACGGCAATTGCCTGTATAGTCAAATAAACCAGAATGGAAAGCAACAAAACAGTTGCAAGAATTCCACCTAAAAGTCCGTTAATATTAAAACACATTCGTCTTGTTGTATTTTCAGCCATCTTAGCTCCTTACTCTTTCAGGGATGCGATATAGTTTGCTACCGCTTCCATTTGAATATCTGTGAGTCTGCCGTCGTTAAATGCAGGCATAGT
>QNZT01000186.1 GCA_003978455.1 Sulfurospirillum sp. | reverse complement strand
ATGCAGACGGAGGGGTTGAACTTCGGCGGAGAGCAGAGCGGGCATATTATCCTGAGTGATTTTGCCAAGACAGGTGACGCGCTTGCCGCAGCATTGCAGGTATCGGCATATATTTTGACCAAAAAGAAAAAAGCGAGTCAGGTACTCAACCCATTTGAACTCTATCCTCAGATACTGCGCAATCTGAAGATCAAAAAGAAGATTCCGCTTGATGAGATCAAAGGATACGATGAACTGATAGCGAAACTGGAAGCGGAAAATATCCGATCGCTGATCCGCTACTCCGGTACGGAAAACCTTCTGCGTGTATTGCTTGAAGGCAAAGATAGTACGCTTGTAGAAGAGAGAATGGAAGAGGCGGTAGAGTTCTTCTCCAGGGCGCTGAATGGATAACTTTTTTGCGAAATTTACCGGTGCATTTGTTTTTGTATTTGTGCTCGATCAAATCATCAAATCCTTTTTTCTGAACGGCTTTGATTGGAACAGCTCATGTATTTCACTGAACTTTACACTCAATAAAGGCGTGGCATTTTCGATGTTCGCCTTTTTGGGGGCGTATCTGAAGTATATCCAGGTTGCGCTGATCGGCGGCGTGCTGGCATATATCTTTTACAAACGCGAAACACTTCATGAATATGCTCTGGCACTGGGGCTTTTGATGGGCGGGGGTATCAGCAACTTGCTGGATCGTTTCCTGCACGGCGGTGTGGTGGACTATGTGTACTGGCACTGCGGGTTTGATTTCGCGATTTTCAATTTTGCGGATGTCATGATCGACCTGGGGGTTTTGCTGATACTGATACACTCGTTCAAAAAAGATAAAAATAAAGAAAATGTAAAAACACTCTCTTAAAAAACAGATTTTATTTTATTTTATGAAAAAGTGTGTATAATTCCGCACAATTTTTGATAAACACTTCTTTTTCTAAGAAAACATGAAAAATGTTTTCGCTAACATACTTTCTTTTGTGGTCGCGTAGCTCAGTTGGTAGAGCACCACCTTGACATGGTGGTGGTCGTTGGTTCAAGTCCAATCGTGGCCACCATTTAAATCACGCAAAATGAACGAAGTCCATTTTACTACGCTAACGCTGTGTTTGCTTCAGCAGCAGGCTCGCGCGCAGATGAACCGCGCTCTGTTTTGCAAATAAATACGGCTACTTAAATATTTTGTTGATATTTCTTCTGCAATATGAGCAAAATATTTACAATATAAATAGTTTAAGAGGTATATGTGGAAGAGACAGTTATCGGTTATAAAAGAGATGGGCGGGTTTATGATACGCAGTCGGCTGCATTGGAGGGGATCGAGGGTGAACCGGTCTATTATAATAACTCTCCCGAGGCTTTGGAGATTATCAGGCATTCGACGGCGCATTTGATGGCGCAGGCGATCAAGGCGCTGTATCCTGAGGCGAAGTTTTTTGTCGGTCCTGTGATCGAGGATGGTTTCTACTACGACTTCAGAACCGATGAGCCTGTGACGGATGCTGATCTGAAAAAGATCGAGAAGAAGATGAAAGAGCTCATCAAAAAGAAGTATCCGATCGAAAAACATGCCTATACCAGAGAAGAGATCGATCGGAAATTCGGTGACGACGACCTGAAACAGGAAGTGTTAAAGCGTATCGAAGATGATACCCTGACCACCTATACCCAGGGAGATTTTGAAGATCTCTGCCGTGGACCGCACGTACCCAATACCCGCTTTTTGCACAACTTTAAACTGACACGTGTTGCCGGTGCATATCTCGGCGGTGACAGTGACAAAGAGATGCTGACACGTGTCTATGGAACAGCGTTTGCGGACAAAGAGAGCCTGAACGAGTATCTGAAGTTCATCGAAGAGGCGAAAAAGAGAGATCACCGTAAACTGGGTAAAGAGCTGAAACTGTTTACGTTCGATGAGAGTATCGGTGCGGGTTTGCCACTCTGGCTGCCTGCGGGTGCCAGACTCCGAAGCCGTCTGGAAGCACTTTTATACACAGCCCACAGAAAGAGAGGCTATGAACCGGTTCGTGGTCCGGAGCTTTTGAAAAGCGAAGCGTGGAAAGTTAGCGGGCACTATGACAACTATGGTGAAAATATGTACTTTACGCAGATCAATGAAGGGGATGAAGAGCATCCGAAGATCGTTGAGTACGGTATCAAGCCGATGAACTGCGTGGGGCATATCAAGATTTACCAGAGTGAACTGCGCTCTTACCGGGATCTGCCGTTGAAGTTTTTCGAGTATGGTGTCGTCCATCGTCATGAAATGAGCGGGGCGCTGCACGGGCTTTTTAGGGTGCGGGAATTTACACAGGATGATGCCCATATCTACTGTACGCCGGAGCAGATTCGCGACAATGTTATAGAAGTTCTGGGATTTGTCGATGATATCATGCAATCTTTCGGGTTCGAGTATGAACTGGAAATCTCCACAAAACCTGAAAAAGCGATCGGAGAGGATGCTATCTGGGAGACCGCAACGCAGGGACTTAAAGATGCCCTCGATGCCAACGGTATCGACTACGGTATCGATGAAGGCGGTGGGGCTTTTTATGGTCCGAAGATTGATATTAAAATCAAAGACTCACTTAAGCGTAAGTGGCAATGTGGTACAATTCAGGTAGACTTTAATCTTCCGGAAAGATTTGAGTTGGAATATACAGATGAAAACAATGAAAAAGCGCGACCGGTGATGCTGCATCGTGCGATATTGGGTTCATTTGAGCGATTCATTGGGATTTTAACTGAGCACGTTGCCGGAGAATTTCCTTTTTTCATCGCACCGACGCAGGTGGTGATCGTGCCGATAAGCGAGACGCATCACAGATATGCCAGAGAGTTGCAGTCTGAGATGATAGCGATGGGAATGGATGTCGAGATCTCTTCGCGAAACGAGAGTCTCAACAAAAGGATTCGCAATGCTGAAAAGCAGAAAGTTCCAATGATTTTGGTTTTGGGTGATGAAGAGGTAAAAAATCGCAGTGTCGCGGTTCGGGACAGACGTAGTCGTGAACAGTACACACTCGATAAAGAGGCATTTTATACACTAGTAAAGGAGAAAATGAATGAGGTACACTTTTGAATAGAGGCAGAGGTAGAAAAAAAGACGAAACGAAACTGAATGAGGATATAAGACTCCCTGAAGTCAGATGTATGGGTGATGACGGTACGCAGTACGGTATCATCTCGTCGGACGAAGCGCTGAATATCGCACGAGAACAGGGACTTGATCTGGTTTTGATCGCACCGACTGCCAAACCGCCGGTAGTCAAGATTATGGATTACGGGAAGTTTAAGTACCAGGAAGAGAAAAAGAAAAAAGAGGCGAAAAAGAAGCAGAAAAAGATCGAAGTCAAAGAGATCAAACTCTCTGTGAAGATCGCCGAAAATGACGTGAACTACAAAGTCAAACATGCGCGTGAATTTCTCGAAGCGGGCAAACATGTGAAATTCAGGGTCTTTCTTCGCGGACGTGAAATGGCAAACCCGCAGGCAGGTAAAGATGTACTGAACCGTGTCTGGCCGATGGTAGAAGATATCGGGAACAAAGAGAATGAACCGAAATTTGAAGGTCGTTATGTCAATATGCTTGTAACGCCGAAAAAAGATAACGAAAAAAAATAATCCTTTCGGCGATCATCCCCAGATCGCCGTAAAATACGCGCTATTTCCCCGTTTAAGCGCATTATTAACAAAAAAAGATATAATTGCACTCCTTAAAACACTTTTTAAAAAAGTTTTAGGAAAATATTACAGGAGAATCACATGCCAAAGATGAAAACGCATCGTGGTGCTGCCAAACGTTTTAAAGTGAAAAAAAACGGCAGTATCAAAAGAGGGGCTGCGTATAGAAGCCATATTCTGACCAAAAAAGATCAGAAGCGCAAAAGAAATCTCAGAAAACCTCATGTCGTTGCAAAAAGCGATGTGCAGGAAGTTAGAGAACTTTTAGGCAAGTAAGTTCAGCGGTTATTGAGTCAAATCAATCATTTCCTCCCCCAAAGGGACAAGTTCAGGTAACAGCCTGACACCAAAAACAAAGGTAAAGGAAACATCACATGAGAGTAAAAACAGGTGTAGTCAGAAGAAGAAGACATAAAAAGCTTCTCAAACAAGCCAGAGGTTTCTACAGCGGTAGAAGAAAACATTTCAGAAAAGCGAAAGAGCAACTTGAGAGATCATTAGTTTACGCTTACAGAGACAGAAGACAGAAGAAAAGAGATTTTAGAAGACTCTGGATCACCAGAATCAACGCTGCTTGCAGATTAAATGATATCAGCTATTCAAAGTTCATTCACGGATTGAACAAAGCAGGCATCGAGCTGGACAGAAAAATCCTCGCAGATATGGCTATGAACGACGCTGCGGCTTTTACAAAAGTAGCGGAAGCGGCAAAAGCGGCACTTTAATATAACCCTTTCCGGAAGTGGTCTTTCACTTCCGGTCTTTTAGAACCCCCTGAGAATCACCCCTGAAAATATAGCAGCAACTCCCAGAACGATATTGATCGGCAAGAGCAGATTTGGCAGCGGCGCGACCAGTGCTTTAGCTCCCGGTAGATCACCTGTATCGAACAGCTTCTGTGCTTTTTTACGTCGTATGTACATATAGATAAAGTTGATCGTCATCACTGTCCAGATCACCTCTTTGACGTGCACCAGCCAGTAGAGATCCGTACCTTTAAACCCCAATCCGACAGCCATTAGCGTTGCCGTGACAATCAGTATGACGATAAATGGAATCACCAGGTGAAACAGCCTCCCGACAATCTGAAGTGTCTTGCCCAGTTTGATCTTCGGATCTTCTATGCTTTGCAAAGAGGGGTGTACCGCAACCCGGATGGCGATCATACCGCCCACCCAGACAACCGCCGACAGAACGTGTAAAAATACCAGCAGCGCGGCGTAGTTTCCAAAAAATGTAACCATCGCTTCTTTCATGAAATAACTCCCTGAGAAATATTTGGGAGTTATTTTATCCTGTTTTTCTTTATTCTCTGTTCGTCAGTGCGGATATAGTGCAGTAACTCTTTGCAGAAATCCGAATAACAGACCAGATTTCGTCTTCCGACGTGGGTGGTGTGTTTGTTTTGCAGGCAGAGATAGTCTCTGTTTTTGTGTTTGAGAAAGAGGACTCCCGCAAAGAAAAATCCCCGCCGGTTGAGTATTTTGACGACTTTGTCGATCTGCGGCATATCACTGAGGTTGATTTCGGCATAGATCATATCGCAGTGTTTGGCACGTAGCTGTGAAAGCATCAGTAAAAATTTGTGTTTGAAATGTTTCCCGTAATGGTCGATGACAATCGTGGCGATGTTCATGAGCGGATCATAGGTATAGTAGAGATGCACATGTTGCGCTTTGGGTTTTGATGGCGAAGGCTGTATGTTGATATGGAGTTTCGCTTTTTCGTAAATCTCCAGAATTTTCTCTTTGTATACTTCGGGTATGGTCAGTTGCTGCGGAGTGTAGTGAAAGAGTCTGTAGCCGACCAGCACGGAACCCCGCATCTTTTTTTGCGTCAGTTCGTTGTTTTCGATAGTGACCTCTTCGGGTGCTTTGCCCAGCAGCAGTGCCGTTTCGCTGAAACCGTGCGTCAGGTTGCTTTTCTGGCTAAATATATGGTACATAATCGCTTCCCCGAAGATCGCATCGAGTTTGAGTTCCCGTGCGCGATCCATCAGTGCTTGAAACATTTTGTTCATGATACCCAGCCCTTTGTATCGGGGATCGACGACAACCACACCGATTTCGGCGATATTGGAATCGGGCATTTTCACCAGTGCGAAGTGACCGACTATGGTGTTCAGGTTGGTATCGAGTGCGATGATAGAGAAGATTTTACGGTTTTGAAGTTCGCGTATTTTGCGGGGATAGTAAAAACTCTCCTTGATATAGCTGTAGCCGTAGTTTTGGTAGATCAGTTTTGCGATCGCCTCTTCGTCTCCGGGCATATAGCTTCGTACCGCTATCGGAGTGTCCGGAGGCATCCTTTCATGAAGTACGCTATCCGGTGCGGATTTCGGAGTCTCTTTGTGCATCTCATGTTTTGCGTATTTGAGGATTGAAAATATTTTCCCGTTTTTTCCGAGATTGGCGTATTCAAAACGATCGACCAGTTTATAGATACGGTTAAATCCCTCATCTTTGTGCAGGTTGATGGGCACACTGCTGTATTTGTCGGCTGCCATCGGCATACCCCAGTCGTGGATGTTGATCCGCATCCCGTAGTCAAAAGGGTGAAATTCGAGTTCCACGATTCCCTTTTGATCCGGGTAGGCGTGGATAATGGTGTTTTGAAAAAGTTCATATGTCGCATCGGTCAGGGCGTTTTTATCTGAATCGGAAAAGTGAATATCACATACGAGATCGTCGATAGCCGATTTGACGATATGAAAATAGCGCTCTTCGCTCGGCACTTTGAGAACGACTGCACTGTTCATGATACCGGCTCTTTGCTTTCCAGCACTCTCAGTGCGGCGGCAGAGAGGATCTTCATACCGATCTGTAACGCATCGTCATCTACATTGAACCGGCTGTTATGCTGGGAGACGCAAGTCTCTTTCTCTTTGTTGCAGGTGCCCAGCCGGAAAAAAGCTCCGGGAACGATTTGGAGGTATTCCGAAAAGTCTTCTCCTCCCATGACGGGATCTTCCAGATCGATGCAATTCTCTTCGCCGACAACCTCTTTTGCCGATGCGACGACGACATCGACCATCTTGTCGTCATTGATCAGTTCAGGCTGTCCAAACTCATAATCGAAATTGAACTTCGCTCCCATCGATTTTGCGATGCCTTTGATCGACTCTTCCATCATCTCCGGAATATTTTTGCGAATCTCTTCGTTGACGGTGCGTACGGTACCTTTGACCTTGACATGGTCACAGATGATATTGGGTGCTGTGCCCCCTTCGATCTGTCCCAGCGAGATCACGGCAGGATGCAGCGGATCGATACGGCGCGATACGATGTGGTTGAGCGAGTTGATCACCATTGCTGTGACCAGGATGGCATCCACGCCTTCATGAGGTCTGGCACCGTGTGCCGCTTTGCCGAAAATCTCGATTGTAAAGATATCTGCGGAAGCCATCATGATGCCGTATTTGTAGCCGATTTGCCCGGTGGGGAGGTAAGGGTAGGCGTGGAGTCCGAAAATAGCATCGACCCCCTCTAGGGCACCGCCTTCGATCATCTGGATACTGCCACCCTCTTTGCTCTCTTCGGAGGGCTGAAAGATAAATCGTATGTTTCCGGGGAGTTGCTCTTTGAACTCCGCCAGTGCGATCGCTGCACCCAGTGCGATGGCTGTATGGCTGTCGTGACCGCAGGCGTGCATCACACCGGGAACTCTGGAGGCGTAGGGGGCATTGGTGTGCTCCTCGATGGGCAGGGCGTCCATATCGGCGCGTATGGCGACACGT
Source organism: Sulfurospirillum sp. (assembly GCA_003978455.1). Taxonomy (GTDB): domain Bacteria; phylum Campylobacterota; class Campylobacteria; order Campylobacterales; family QNZT01; genus QNZT01. Next base: position 5,853 of record QNZT01000186.1, on the reverse strand, counting down.
CTGGTACCGATACCGGGAGCATCAAGGTCGGCAATCAGACCGTGATGGTCTGAGAACTCTTTGATTTTGTAGCCGCTGGCTTCGAGGATACCCTTGACGAGATACTTGGTGTGTTCTTCATGTCCGGAGAGTTCGGGGTGTTCATGAAGATCGTGACGGATCGTGACGATTTTGTCATTGATGGCATCTATTTGGGAGAAGAGTGCCGTTTTAAGCTCTTTCATAAAAAATCCTTTCAGTAGCGTATCTCAAAACCGTCATACACAAGATCATCTTCATCATCGATTATTTCGTAGCGGATGTCATCGGTATGACTCAGGGGAGAACCGTTTTGTAAAATAGTGAGAAAATCTTCAAGCTGGTCGTCATGAAGTGCGGCGACGACTTCAACTGTTCCGTCGGGAAGGTTGCGTACATATCCCGGGATCTGTCCGAGTGATGCCATTTGCTGGATACTTTTTCTGTAAAAAACACCCTGTACTTTTCCGCTCACGATAAATCTGTAAACATGCATAACGACTCCTGTAGTGTATAATCGCCTATCTAATTATACCACTTTTTGGGGTGTCAGTGTGCTAAAACTTCAGTTTCGGAGAGGATTTGGGAAGAGGGTTCTCCCAGGTGAAAGCCTTGTGAATAGTCAGCACCGAGTTTTTTGACTGTCTGGAGAACCTCTTCGTTGTGGACAAATTCGACGACAGTCTCTTTGCCGAGTTTTTGGGCAAAGTTGATAATCGCTTCTGTGATGATATATGCCTTTTTATCCTGGTGAATATTTTTGATCAATGAACCGTCAATTTTAATGATGTCTGCATCGATTTCGAGGATATGTTCAAAATTGGCATAACCGCTTCCGAAATCATCGATAGCGACTCTGGTGCCGTACTGTTGGACATTTTCAACAAATTGGTTGATGGTTTCGTAATCGTGTACTTCCTCGGACTCAGTAATCTCGAAAATCGCACGTTTTGCATGTGGCGATGTACGTAGTTTTTGGTAGATATAGTTGATGACTTCCGGATTTTTAAGATCCTCTATGGTTAGATTGAGTGAAAAATCACAGGGGACATTTGCAAAAGCGGCAAATGTTTTATCGATTACCGTGCGGCTGATCTGCTCATAGAGTTTCGCTTTTTTGGCGATATCGAGAAAAAAGAATGGTGAAACGATTTTTCCATCCTCTTCTATCAGTCGCACCAGGGCTTCATATTTGCCTATCTCTCCTGTCTTGTTGGAGACAATAGGCTGAAAAAAGGCGACGATACGGTCTTCATGAAGTGCCTTTTTGATCTTTTGAATCCATTTGATATTGTTCTCATAGTTTTGTTCGTTGCGCATACTTTTGTCATAAGTGAGAAACTTTTTATTTTCATGTTTTGCCATCTTTCGTGCGATGGCAGCATAAGTAAGCAGATTGAGAGGATGAACATCATCATCCTGGTGAAATGCGATACCGCCGCTAAATGTGATGCTGACACACTCTTTGTTATCACAGTCCACTGTACTGGTTTCCAGATGGTGAATGAGCTGATGACAGAGTGCGATATAGTCTTGCTCAGGATGTGCAGCCTGATCGATCAGTAAGGCAAACTCATCTCCCTGGAGTTTATAGCAATTCAGATCACTTTGTGCACTGATTTTGTGAAAGAGCGATGCGATAAAGATCAGTACATTGTCTCCTGTATCAGTTCCGTAGAAATCGTTCAGATCTGCAAAGTTATCAATATTTAGATAGAAGAGTACCGGTGACTGCATGGCGGAGAGATCTTCTTGAAGCTGGTTTCGGTTCGGCAATTGTGTCAAGAAGTCGATTTTTTGCTTTTTAATCTCCTCTTTTGAGCGTTCAAGTTCTGTGATATCATGACGGACACCGACATAGCCGATGATTTGACTCTCTTCGCCCAAAAGAGGGATAATCGTAGCATCGACGATATACTCTTTGCCCTCTTTGGTGCAGTTTTTGATGACCCCTTTCCAGATCTTTTTTTGTTTGATACTGCTCCACAGTGCTGCAAACGTCTCTTTTGGCATATCGGAATGACGGACTATGTTATGAGGCTTGCCTATAAGCTCTTTTTCACTGTACCCTGACAATTCACAGAATTTTTTATTAACATAGGTGATGATCCCCTTGGTGTCGGTTTTACTAACGATACTGCTTTCATCGATCGCCATTTTATAGCTGTTGAGAAAAGAGATGTTTTTGCGAAGTTCTTGTCGCATTTTATCAAATGCAAGCAGTGCATCACCGATCTCATCTTTGGTCTGGATTTCCAGTTTTGTGTCCATATTGCCTTCAAGCATATTTACCGACGCGTTTTTGAGCTGCGTCAGGTTTCGGTTGATCGAGTGGTAAAATGCACCAAAGAGGTAGAGGGAAGCAAAGATGATCATTGCAAAGCCTGCCAGCATATAGAGGAAGTCATTTTGTATCTGCTGTTTGTGTCGGCTGACGAGATCATGATAGCTTTCTAGTAGCAAATTGTAGAGTTTGATCTGTTCCTCCAGCGCTTTGGTTGATTGTTTGAAAAAACCTTGACTGTTATACGAGAGTGTGCTGTCGCTGTTGTGCAATAAGATATGTTGGTTGACGATATCAAGTATGTCGTCAAGTTTGTAGGCGGCAAGTTTACTTTGCTGTTCTATTTTCAGATAGTAAGGTATATTTCGGGGAATAAGAGTGCTGTTGAGGTTTGTTTTGAAAGCATTGATCAGTGTGTATTTTTCAAGAACTATCTTCTTTTGTTGTTTGCTCAAATGTTTTTGTGTGAAAAGACCTGCCACGATACCTCTGAGTTGCGCAGTGTATTCCTGGAGGTATAGCAGCTTGTCTGAGAGCAGGTCTGCGATAGTATTGATCTGATGGGCATTCTCACCCAAGAAAGAGGTCTCTTTGACATGAAGTCCAAGACTTTTGATCAGCAAGTCGATGATTTCGCTATGAAGTTTAAAAAGTGCATCTGTCGTTATATTCTGGCGAATATGTTGCAATTCAATAAGCGCCATTGTACTCATGGCGTCTATGAAGTTTTTATTTTGTTTGAGTATATTGAGATGCTCACGGTCAAATTTCAACAATGCCGTAATCTTCTGTTTGAGCTCTTTCTCGATCGTGATGATTTTTTGTTTCAGATTCTTGGTACCGCGATAATAACTGTTGCTCAGTCCTCTGTGTAGCTGAAGCAGTCGGATGATATCCTGAAGTTTTTGGGTGTATAGCAAGCCTGTTGACTGTTTCTCCAATCTGTTGCTTTGTTCAAAATAGTCATGAAGCATATTGTGTGAAGGCAAAATCAACAATACAAACAGTATGGAAATGGTTGCGACAATTTTAGTCTTAAAAGGTATCTTGTTCATCAATGCAACAGAGGGTTCCATAAGTTTTTGTATCATCACTGGATTGCACCTTTTAAATTTTTGTATATATAGATCGGATAATTGATCTGTTTGTTTATAGTTTGAGCTTTTTTAGGTATAATATGCCGTTTTTTGATTACGGGGCGTAGCGCAGTCTGGTCAGCGCACTACCTTGGGGTGGTAGAGGTCGCAGGTTCAAATCCTGTCGCTCCGACCATGTTACTCGATCATATCTTCGATGGAGTCATAGTTGATATCCGGATCGATGATATCTTTGACCAGAAAAGAGAGCTCTTTATAGATCTTTTCAAGTGTCGTGAAGAGAGTTTCTATAGCGAGCATCACCAGATCGACTACTCTTCTTTTGAAATCATAGTCAAATAACTTTATTATTTTACATACTTGCATAAAACCTCCTTATCTGTTTTTATTATATTATTTTAGATTTACGATTCTGTCAACAGCAGTTTTGGAATCATAATTTTTCCCTAAATATAGGGCTTTTATAGTGCTCATTGAAATATTGATGAAAATAAGATATTATTGTTATTGTTTAAATACAAATATGGAAAAGAAGATGGGCAAAAAGCGTCAGGAGAGGTTAAACGACAATAGACTTATGTGGGAAAAGGTCAACTATATCTACGCACACCTTTTTCACAATGACATAAAGAGATTGATGGAATCGCTTTCTGACGAGCATTTGTTGAAAACAAATTCGAAATATCGCAACAACAGGGCAAAATCACTTGCAGCGATGTTGCGAAAAGGGCGGGTGGACAAAGGGAAACTGCGGGAGATATTTCCCCGCTGTGCGATTAGCAAGCTGACTTTGAACGATCAGCCTCTGTTCGATGAAGCGTTCTTTTTTGAGAGCAGTTTCGAAAGCTTCAAGAAAAGAGTCGACTTGTATGTTTCCTATGTGCAAAAAAACACTGTTGGGATGGAACTTTCTTACAGATATATCTATATGTATGACCACAGCAATTATGAAGAAGATATTCACAATGTGAATAACCTGGTCTATTACGAAGTGCAATATGCTGAAGATAAAAATCCAAAAATTGAAGAGGGGATACCGGTGACGGTGATACCGCCGGCATCCAAAAATGCTTTGTGTACATACAGCGGTACGATTAGAAAAAGAGGAAATCAGCTGGTGCTGGTTTTTGAAAACAGAGAAGAGTCTGTGCATATGATTTTCGACATATCACTGGCAACAAGCTCGACAAACAGGCTTTTTGACGACAACTACTACGGTCTTGCCATCGGTGCCGACGATGAAAAACGGTATATACCGGTAGCCAAAAAAGTACTTTTCAGCAAACGTCGTTTCAGTGAAGAGGAGCAGCGACAGCTCTATCTGATATTGAATGAGACGCAGGTTCTGAAAGCCAGAGAGAAGATCGTACTGGAGCAGGGTGGCAAAATCGATGCGGATCATATACGCAACTATCAGCAAAAGATCAAAGATATTCACACTTTTTTTTCCAATGTGAAATACTCAAATACCATCGATACATCGATTATGCACCATATGGTCTTTACGGAATTTCATGTGTTTCAGAGTATGTTTGAGAAGTTTGCCAGAGAACAGGACTACTTTTTACATGACCGAAAAAGAGTCTATCTGGAGTGTACCCGTTACTTACAATCGCATCCCAAAGAGCGGGTCTATATAGTGTTGCCGCTGTATGATGCGGAGGAAAATATCTTTCTCTATCAGGCACCGGGTGATAAAAAAACAGTTTTACAGCTCTTGATAGATCTTGTACGTAGAGGTATCTCTCTTGAGATGGTTTTTGTCATCAAAAGGAGAGAAGATTATCGTAACGAGAAGATGCAAAACGTTTTCAGGGAACTCGATAAAGCAGGGGCGAAGCTCGGTTTTGTAGAGCAAAAGCAGATAGAGGATAGCGTGGGAAGTTATGACTTTTGCTATACCGATAAGGGCAAAGACGCCGTTTTTAAAGGGCGTACTTCGTACCGAAACAGATTTACCGTAACACGCAACAGCGAAAGGCTCAAAGCGCTGAAGAGTGATTTTCAGGTGATTTGGCAAGAGAGTACACCCTATGCCCAGATTGCAGAAGGCAAAGAGATTATAGCCATAGACGATCCTGTGTTGCAAAAGCTTGTGGGGGCATGGTATCTCTACTTTTACGGCAGTTTTCATGACAGAAGCGGGGAAGCTGTTTTTTGGGAAGTGGCGCTTGAGATACTGCCCGATTACAGCGTCACGGAAAATGCAGAGATCAACAGGATAACGTCCGGCAGGCTGGAAGTGTTTCCCAAACAGAGCCTCTTTTCGCTTCTCAGTTCACAAAGCAACAATATCCTCGCTGGTGTTGTCACCAACAGTAAAATCTCCAGTGTGATGTCGGTTATGTTGTATTCCAAGCAGGATCAGCGTGAACTGGATATGGCGATGATCGGTATCATGAGCAGAAAGAGGCTCATGATGAAAGAGGAAGCGCAGGTTTTACTGGGCAGGGA
>QNZT01000143.1 GCA_003978455.1 Sulfurospirillum sp. | reverse complement strand
TTCAAGTGCCATGCCGCATTTTGGGCAGTTTCCAGGATGATCCTGATGGATCTCGGGGTGCATCGGGCAAGTATAAAAGGTATGTCCGACTTCACAGCTGTCATCGACGCAGTAAGGATTTTCTGTTTTTTTATCTTTTGGCATGATACACCTCCACAGTGTTTTGATACTGTCATGATAGTACGAAGGTGTGTAGCAGGTGTGTACTACTCCATACCCCATAATCTACACACACCCTGCACACTAACCTGCTACACTGCTTCAAAACAGATAACAAGGATCACTTCATGAAAAGAAGAGCATTTATCACACTTAGTATTTCCGCCGCAGCGTTGCTGCTGACCGGATGCGGGACAAACAGCAACTCCGGCAACGGCGATAGCGGTACTACTGACACAAGCGGAGAGTCGGGAAACAATACAGCCGGATCACCATTGCCGGTTCCGGAACTCTTAAGAGGTACAGTACGCAGTGGTGTAAGACATTTCGATCTCTCTATTCAAGAAGCCACACACTCCTTTTTTCCACAAAAAACAACAGCGACCTACGCTATCAACAGTACCTATCTGGGACCTACCCTCCTGCTCACTGACGGAGAAGAGGTATCGATAAACTATACCAACCGCCTTCCTGAAGCTACGACTATGCACGGTCACGGTATGCATCTTCCCGCAAACATGGATGGCGGTCCGCATCAGATTATCACGCCGGGGCAAACCTGGTCTGCGCGCTATAGAGTAAAACAGAAGGCGTGTACCAACTGGTATCATCCTCATCTGATGGGTAAAACTGCCGAACATGTCTACAAAGGTCTGGCAGGGTTGATCATCGTCGAAGAGAGTGAGAGCAGCACACTCGACTTGCCCGACCGTTACGGCATCGACGATATTCCACTGGTGTTACAGGACAGACGATTTGATGCCAACGCGCAGATCGACTACTCTCCCACACGCATGGAGATCATGAGAGGATATATCGGAGATACATTTATCACCAACGGCGCTATCGAACCGTTTGTCGAACTCGAAGCCAAAGAGATACGCTTCCGTATCCTCAACGGCTCCAACGCTTCGGTATATGAACTTGGTTTTTCAGACAATCGGACATTTGCCCAGATCGCTACGGACAATGCACTTCTCGAAGCACCCGTCGATCTGGCGAGAGTGCGCCTCTCGCCGGGTGAGCGTGCGGAGATCGTTGTTGATCTGACACAGGCGAAGGGAAAGACGCTGCAACTGAGGGATTTTCGTAAAAACAAAACATTTCTGGAGCTTCGTGTCACCAAAGATGCCGCAGTGCAAACCGCACTTCCCCAAAACCTCACCACACTGGAGAAATTTGACCCCGCCACGGCACAGACAACCCGACGTTTCACTCTCTCGGGCAGAATGGGAACACTCATGATCAACGGTGTAACGATGGATATGAATGTCATCAACGAACGCGTGCCGCTGGATCAGGTTGAGATCTGGGAAGTAGAAAACAGTATGGGTATCGAACACAATTTTCACATACATGCCACCCACTTCATGATAGTAGAGCGAAACGGCAGCAGCGCCAATATCGCCGACAATGAAAAAGGGTATAAAGATACCATCTATCTTGCACCGCGAGACAAGGTAAAACTGATCGTCAAAATGGTCGACTACAAAGATCCATCCTCTCCCTATATGTACCACTGCCACTTTCTGGAGCATGAAGATGCGGGGATGATGGGTCAGTTTGTGACGGTATAGTATGAGATATATTTCACAAACACCCGGATCATCGGGTGTTCATGAAATCAAAGCTGGTTGAGGTGCTGTTTGACGATCGCCGGTCGTTTGTCGGCAAAATCTTTTAGCTTTCCGATCTCCTGATCCCAGTCCGCTTTGCTATATATGGCATAGTTCAGAGGATCGTTGGCATTCCATTTTTCGATATGTCGGCTCATTTGGGAAGCGAACATCCCCGAAACCCGGTCGATGATCTGTTTCACGTGCGCCGATGCGAACGTGGTATCGAGCAGTGTGTTGAAGCGATTTTTAAACTGCGCCTTAAAGCCAGGATTTTCCAGCAGTTTTCTGAAAAGCAGCGTAGACCACTCGGGATTTGGCCAATCCTGACCATTCTGTGCGGTTGCCGCGGCAAGTGCATTGTACGTAACAGGATGTTCCGAATCTAAAGCAAATCCATAATCCATATCATGAAGTATCCATCTCCATTTTGTGCCCTCTTTCTTAGGTTTCCAGTAGATCAAGTTTGTGCCCGGCCAGTCAGCATTGGCGATATAGAGATTGACGATCATATAGTCGATATAATTTTCTATATCGATCTTCGAGGCGATATAGTTATAGGCTGCATCAGAGGCGAGTGAATGGTTTTTAAGATAGTCCAGTACCTCCTCTTCATATGAGACAGAGCTTCCCTCTTTGACAATAAGATCATCCTCGATCAGGTTTATTTTTTTCTCACCGAAATTTTCTTTGATGTAATCTTTGCCCATTTTCTCACGAAGGTTGTAAATACCCCAGTATTGACCGTTGACAAATGTAACCGCAGGTCGATACGCTTCATAGGCAATATGCAACCCTTTGGCGATTTCTGTAGCCAGGATATCACGCATATGTGTTTTAAGATAATCCTGTCCGGCATTTCTGAGTTTGAGTCTGGCAAACTTTTTGATATTTTTATCCGGGAAAACCTGATATTTGAAACCCTTCTTGCCATATTTACTGTCGGTTTTCAGCTGAAACGATTTCTGCGCATAGATACGAGAACACTCACCCGCAACTTTCAAGCCGATATCCTGAGAGAGTACCGCTTTTTTATTCTTCTCAAAAAGCGTCATATGTGCCGGACGCTCCCACTTCTGCATGAAGTTGGCTTTGTCAGCAAACTCATCGCCGCAATCCTGCGGTTTTTTCCCGTTGATGCCGATGGTGTATATGCCGATCGTATCGTCATTGAGATATTTGTCATCTATTACGATAGAGACAACCGGAAGTGCGATATTTTCACCATAGATATAACTTGCAGTCGTTACAGGACTGGTAAATTTACCGTTTGTCACACTGATCGCACGTACAGCCATTGTATGGTCTATCGTAATGGGTCGAGTATATTTTTTCGATGTTGTCGTGGGGATAGAACCGTCGGTGGTGTAATAGATCGTTCCCTCACCGTTTATCACAAGGTTTTGAGGCGCGTTATAGAATCCTTCCGGAACCGAAAACGCTACCGTTTGGCTCTGTACTGCACTCGGATAAGCGGTTGTGTTGGCTTTACCTGGTGTCGGATTCATGTAGACCTCTTTTCCGCTCTGATAGGCAACAGATACATCAGGAAGCTGTTTCAGGTACGTAAACCCATCAACGATTTTTCCCACAGGATCAAACAGTGCCACCGCTTCACCATCGGTTTTGAGCTTAAAGTTGGTGTGCAGTGCCTTCTGTTTTTTGTCCTTCTCATCCGCCCACAAAAGCAGGTATCCGTTGGCGGGGATCACGGTACCGTTCGGGATAGTCCACTTGGGCTTGTTGAGCTTGTCACTCAATTGATAGCCGCTGATATCGACCGGTTTATCGTCAAGATTGTGTAACTCTATCCAGTCGGAAAAGTTAAAATAGTCGGGATCAAGTAAGGTATGTGCATTTGCCGCCATCACTTCACTGATCTCAACATGAAGTGCACTCTCCTGGGGTAGATCTATCTGAAAAAGAGGTACATCTCCCTCTGGTAACAGTGTTGTTTCTCTCCAATCCTTGCTATTCAACTCCGTGCCGACTTTGATCTTTGTACCAAGATTTTGCAGCAGGTGTCTTGGTACAGATACATCCAGTACCGCCCTGTCCGCTTTGCTTCTGTACCGGCTGATACTATCAACATACTCCCATCCCCAATCACCCTGTCCGGTATAGCGATAAAGCATCCCGTCTTCAACAAGATAGTCTGCCCCCAGTCTGCTCCAACTCTGGTTTTGATAGCCTGTATTTGGATTATTGTCGACATCTATTAAAAGCTGGATATGTGCAGGAAAATCATCCTGTACCAGATGCAGATAAAGATCATCGGGTGTAGCGTATAGTTTCAATTCTCTGCTACCCTCTTTGGTATAGACAGCTACTTTGCTCCAGTCCACACGGTTTTGTTGCATATAGACAGATTTTCCGCCGTTTGAAGGTGTCATCACTTCCGGTACCCAGTTGCTATTTAACATCTCCGCGTTTACTTTAAAGACGACACTTCTGTTTTTTATGAGCGCAAGAGGGATCGCAACGGCATCACTCTTCCCCGCTTTTACAGCACTTTTTACTGCACCTATCTCTTTCCACTCCGAGCTGCCATGCGATCCGGATTCGTACAATACACCATTTTCCACCATATAGTCTGCACCGAATTCATCGGCATTACCCGTTTGTGCATTGTTGTCAGCATCGATAAAAAACTGGATATTGGGAGCAGTGCTGTTGTGCTTAAAATAGAGATAAAGGTTATTCTCATCTATATGCACCTGCAATCCTTCGAGATTGTCATACTCCCACGCTATGGCATCAGGATCGAAATCTCTTTTCCCTACATCACGTATATGCAAACCTATGTGTTTTACAGGGGTGTTGTAATCTGATCCCATATGTCTGGCGACACCGCCGCTATACCCTTTTTCACTTCCGGTGCCGCAACCGGCAAATCCCCAAACCATTATCATCGCGGTCACAGCAACAAGTGAGTATCGATAACTTTTCTTCATACTTTGGTATCCTTGTAAGTAATATTTTTATAACTATCGGTCAATATAAAAATTTTTGCAATCATTTAAGCTCATATAGACTTATATTAGTATAAAATTTAAAACAGGAGAAAAATAGTATGGAATATATCATAGAATTTTGGCAAGCACTGCTTGAGCTGAGCAACGCTATGGCACCTTATATCCTTTTTGGTCTTTTTTTTGCAGGCATACTTCATGAAGTGGTACCGGAATCACTCGTCACCAGACATCTGGGCAAAGAGAGTATCGGCTCCGTCATCAAAGCGACACTTTTCGGTGTACCGCTGCCGGTCTGTTCCTGCGGCGTCATCCCGCTGGCAACGGGCATCAAAAAGAGCGGCGCGAGTAAGGGCGCTACGCTCTCTTTTCTGATCTCCACACCTATCACCGGTGTCGATTCTATACTGGCGACTTACGGCATTTTTGGATGGATTTTTACGATTTACCGTGTCGTGACGTCGATGATCATCTCTGTGATCGCCGGGATCTTGACCAATATCTTCGACAAAGAGGATAAAAGAGAGCAGCCCGCTTTTGCACAAAAGCCCAAAACAGCCGCATTTTCTGCCGCCGCTGCACCCGGTGCATTTACCGCTGTCTCGCCACAAAAAGAAGAGAAGAGCTGCGAATCCGGCTGCGGTTGTGACAACACACCCAAAAAAGGTTTTTCACTCATAAATGCACTCCGTTACGGTTTCATCACCCTTCTGGGCGATATCGCCAAACCGCTTTTCTGGGGTCTCATCCTCGGCGCATTGATCACCGTTGCCATCCCCGACAATCTCAGCGAAATCCTCAAACAGTACAACTGGCTCTCCTACCTCATCGTCATCGCCATCGCAGTTCCGATGTATGTCTGTGCGACAGCATCACTCCCCATCGCTGCGGGGCTGATGCTCTCGGGTGTAAGTGCAGGTGCAGCCTTTGTCTTTTTAAGTGCGGGACCTGCGACCAATACGGTGACGATCGGCGTGGTCAAAAAGATTCTCGGCACTCGGTCACTCTATATCTATCTGGGAACTATTATTGTCGGCAGTATTCTGTTTGGGCTGGGGCTGGATTATATCTTCGATAAAAATGCGATAGACCCCAAAGCACTGGTACATATGGGAGAACACGCAGGTTGGTTCGCATACGTAAGCAGCCTTTTTCTGTGGGGTCTGGTGCTCTGGTTCATGACCAAACCGTTTTTTGCTAAAAAAGAGACAAAGAGCTGTTGCAGCGGGGAGCAGTGCGACAGCTGATCTTCAGGAGTCTGTCGGAACAGACATGACTCTGACAAACTTCTAGGCGTTTGCCAGTTCACTGAGCCAGATACGCACTTCCGCATCGCTTGGCATACGCCAGTCACCGCGCGGGCTGAGGGCGATCGAACCCACTTTGACGGAGTCGGGCATACAGCTTCGCTTGAACTGGTTGGCAAAAAAGCGTTTGAGAAAGAGTGTCAGCCACTTTTTGACTGTTTTTCGCTCATACTTTCCGGCAAACGCAATGGTTGCGATCTCCAGTATTTTCGAAGGCTTTGCACCATACTTCACAAAGTGGTAAAGAAAAAAATCGTGCAGTTCGTAAGGACCGACGATCTCTTCGGTTTTCTGTACGATCTGATCATCTTTCTGAGGTAAAAGCTCCGGTGAAACCGGTGTGTCGATGATATCCTCCAATATAGCCGCAACCTCTTCCTCTTCACTTTTGGCGACATAGCCGATGATATACCGCACCAGTGTTTTGGGGATGGAGGCATTGACCCCGTACATGGAGAGATGATCCCCTCCGTACGTTGCAAAACCGAGTGCTATTTCACTCAAATCACCCGTACCGATGACGATACCGCCCACTTTGTTTGCCAGATCGAAGAGTATCTGTGTCCGCTCTCTTGCCTGTGCATTTTCATAAACCACATCGTGCACATGGGGATCGTGCCCGATGTCATGAAAGTGCTGCATCACCGCATCTTTGATATCGATTTCGCGAAACGTCACTCCCAGCAGTTCACATAGCCGAACCGCATTGTGATGTGTCCGGCTGGTCGTACCAAATCCCGGCATCGTCACAGCGACGATATCCTCCATCTTCCGCTTCAGGAGTTTCATCGCATAGACCGCTACCAGCAGCGCCAGTGTCGAATCCAGCCCTCCGGAGATACCGATGACCGCTTTTGGTTCACCGATAAATTCGAGACGTTTTGCCAATGCACTGCTTTGCATCATAAATATCTCTTCACAGGTATCACGCTGTTTTTCAGGATCACCCGGAACAAATGGCAGAGGATCAAACGACCGCTCTATGGAAGAGATCTTTTGCGGCGGAAAGATAGGAACATACCTGAAGCCTTTTTTTTCCGTATCGGCATAAGAAGTTTCGATCAAGCGATAATATGTCAGTTTCTCTATATCGATATCGGCGGTGATCAAACTGTTTTCACGAAGAAAACGCGGGTTTTCCGCGAGGATCGTACCGTTTTCCGCTATCAGGGCACTGCCGGAATAGATCAGGTCGGTTGTAGACTCGTGCACGCCCGCAGAAGCATAGACGTAACCGCTCACTATCCTGGCACTCTGATGTCCCACCAATTCCCGGCGGTAGGATGCTTTGGAGACAAGAGCGTTGCTTGCGGAGAGGTTGAAAATCAGTTGCGCACCTTCGATAGCCTGCTGGGAGCTGGGAGGAATCACACTCCAGAGATCTTCACAGATCTCTATACCAAAAAGACCCTTTCTGCCAAAGATCAGATCAGTACCGAACGCTACATTGTTGCCGGCGATATGTACTGTCCGATCCAAAATATCCCTGCCGCTCTGAAACCACCGCTTTTCATAAAACTCTTTATGGTTTGCCAGATAACTTTTTGGGACAATACCCAGCACTTTCCCTCTCTGTATCACTATCGCACAGTTGTAGAGACGGTTTTCATACCAGAGCGGCGCACCGACGATAGCGATCGTCTGAACCGACTCCGTTTCTATCAACAGACGCCGCAAACCTTTGTCTATGGCACAGTGTAGTGTATCCTGAAAAAAGAGATCACCACAAGTGTATGCACTCAGACACAGCTCCGGAAAAACGACTATAGCAACTTCTCTCTGCTGCGCCTGCTCTATCAGAGAGATTATTTCACTGACATTTGCCTCAACATCAGCCACTTTCACTTTCGGTACCGCTGCGGCTACCCTTATAAAATCATCCATATTGACTCTGCTCCGGATTTTTTAGAATAACCCATATTTTAGCATCTTTACTTAAATAGTTTCAGGTTATAATCTTCTTCATGAATTATATCGGTTCCAAGCGCAGGCTCTCCTCTTTTTTATACGACACTATCTCCGAAACCGTCGGTTCTCTGGATGATAAAGTATTTTGTGATCTCTTTGCCGGTACGGGAATCGTCGGACGTACGTTCAAAAGCAGAGTCGCCAAAGTGATCAGTAACGATCTGGAGTACTACAGTTACGTCCTCAATCGGAACTATATCCAAAACCACCGACCTGTCGCATATGAGCCGATCATCGAAACACTCGATGCCCTCCCCGCTAAAAAAGGATTTATCTACCGCCACTACTCTCTCGCAAGCGGCAGCGGCAGAAACTACTTCAGCGGAGAAAACGCCGCGAAGATCGACGCAATAAGAGAGGCGATCGAAATATACAGAGAGGATGAAGACCTCTACTTTTTCCTGCTTGCCTCTTTGCTGGAGTCTCTCGACAAAGTCTCCAATACCGCCTCTGTGTACGGCTCTTTTCTCAAACATCTCAAACCGACCGCACAGGCATCGCTGAAACTCCAACCCGCACTTTTTGAGTACAATCACAATTCACATGAAGTCTACAATGAAGACAGCAATACACTGATCCGGAAAATATCAGGGGATATTCTCTACCTTGACCCACCCTACAACGGACGTCAGTACGGTGCAAACTACCACCTGCTCAACACCATAGCCCGCTACGACACCGACTTCACCCCCAAGGGGAAAACCGGCACCCACACCAACTACAACCGCTCTATGTACTGCAAAACCAAAAGAGTTCATGAGAGCTTCGACCAGCTCATCCGAAACGCAAACTTCCGATATATCTTTCTCAGTTACAACAACGAGGGGATGGTTTCACACAAAGACCTGCAAAAAATCCTGCGAAAATATGGACACTACGATCTGGTCACAACCGACTACAAACGTTTCAAAGCGGACAGCAACCGACCGCACAAAGCCAGACGTACCCTCGAACATCTGCATATTCTGGAGAAATCGTAACATTCACTCCGTCAGTGTCGCGTGGTAACCCTCTTCACCAACCTCTAAAACAGTCAAGCCGTTTCTGCCGTTTGCGACAAATGCAAAATTGTCCCGCATTGCAAAAGCGTATGCCGTATCAAAGAGGTCATATCTGCCGATGATGCTGTAATCGCTCTTTTTTACCACTTTCAACCCTTCACGATCTGTAAAACAGATAAAATCCTCTTTTTCACATACGGTATGGTTGTTGGTGACAAACCCTTCATAGTGCCCCAGATCTTTTACCGCATAGGGATTATGCACATCGAACGCCGTCACGGAGATGTAGTCACTCCAGTTTTGTGCACGGTAACTCACATAGGCGATGCCCTCAACGATATTCACATGGTTCACATACTCCGGTGTATCATGAAGTGAAACAAGCTCCGGATTGTACGGATCGCGTATATCGACCACCTGAAGCCCTGCATCTCCCGATGCGATATAGGCAAACTCTCCATCCGCACTGATAGCGATATCCAGCGCCACCCCTTCCAAGGCAAGTACACCTACCTCTGTAATAGCGATATAATCTGGTGTTCTGTGGGATTTGATGACCGTTTCCGTACCGTTTGGCGTAAGTGATGTTTCGGTTTTCTGGCTTCCGGAACTGCCGCATCCAACCCAGTAGAGCAGCAGACTGACCATTATAAGTATCTTTTGCATCAAGTGCTCCTTTTAGCATAAACTGTTCCAAGTGTACAATTTATTTTTACTTTTGTCTATTAATTTTTACTTTTAACCTTTTATTCACGAAATTCTTTTTCATATCGTTACATTTTTGATATAATTCCCTAACTTTTTATAAAGGCAAAAGATGGCAAATATACTGATAATCGGAGCCGGCGGTGTCGGGCGTGTCGTCGTCCACAAGTGTGCCCAAAACAGCGATACTTTCGACAAGATCACCCTCGCCAGCCGCACCCTCTCCAAATGTGAACTCTACCGGAATGAGGTCAAAGAGCGTTACGGTGTCGATATAGACATCGCAGCGGTCGATGCAGACAGTGTGGAAGAGCTTGTAAGGCTGATCGGAAAGGTCAAACCCGACATGGTGCTCAACATCGCCCTCCCCTATCAGGATCTTACGATCATGGAGGCGTGCCTGCAAACAGGTGTCCACTACCTCGATACCGCCAACTACGAGCATCCGGACACGGCGAAGTTCGAGTACAAAGAGCAGTGGGCATACGACGACCGCTACAGAGAGAAGGGAATCATGGCGCTGCTTGGAAGCGGTTTTGACCCCGGAGTTACCAACGTCTTTTGCGCCTATGCCCAGAAGCACTACTTCGACGAGATCCACACCATCGACATCCTTGACTGCAACGCCGGAGACCACGGCTACCCCTTCGCCACCAACTTCAACCCCGAGATCAACCTCAGAGAAGTGAGCGCCAAAGGGAGATACTGGCAAAAAGAGGCAAACGGCGAAGGCAGATGGATCGAAACCGAACCGATGGAGATCAAGATGGTCTGGGACTATCCGCAGATCGGTCCCAGAGATAGCTACCTGCTCTATCATGAAGAGATGGAGAGCCTGGTCAAGCATATCAAAGGACTTAAACGCATCCGTTTCTTCATGACATTTGGTGAATCCTACCTCACCCACATGAAGTGCCTCGAAAATGTCGGTATGCTTGGCATAGAGCCGGTGGAGCACGAAGGGTGCAAGATCGTCCCGATCCAGTTTCTCAAAACCCTCCTCCCAGATCCCGCCACACTGGGAGCACGTACCAAAGGAAAGACCAACATCGGGATCGTCGCAGAGGGGATCAAAGATGGCAAAAAGCGCAAGATCTACATCTACAACGTCTGCGATCATGAAGAGACCTACAAAGAGACCCTCTCGCAGGCGGTCAGCTACACCACCGGCGTCCCGGCGATGATCGGCGCAAAACTGATGATGGAGGGTATATGGATGCAGCCGGGGGTTTACAATATGGAACAGTTCGACCCCGATCCATTCATGGAAGAGTTAAAAAAACAGGGCTTGCCGTGGTATATCGAAGAATTATGATAAAATAACGACATTTATAAATAAAGGTAAAATATGAAACAGATCGATATGAATTCCCCTGAGTTTCACGAAGAGCTTGAAAAGACAAAAAAGTTCACAGACAAAGTTTGCAAACAGTTCGGCTGGGTATATAACCCCAACGAAGAGGTCAACGAAGGTGTCACGATGGGACTCGCACGCCACAAACTCCTCTACGGCAAACGCTTCTGCCCCTGTTTTATGGTAGTGGAAGACCCTGAAACCGGTAAACACAAGAGCGCCGACGACCGTATCTGCCCTTGCAAACCGGCGATTGAACATGAGATTCCCGAAGAGGGCGTATGTCACTGCGGTATCTTCTGCACACCGGAGTATGTAGAGAAAGCAAAAGCAGAGGCGAAGGCGTAAGCCTCCATGCCATTAAATTAACGCTTTTGGAACAAAGTCCCAAAAGCTACGCTAACGCTATGTTCTGCTCAGCGCAGATAAACCGCGCTTAAATTCTCTTCTCTTGGTACGGAGGCGGAAGAGCTCTCCTCCGCCTCCCGAACGCTTCCCGAGAAGTCAGGCGTTGAATATTTTCGGTGCGCCTGCTCTTTCATGAAGTTCATTGGCAAACTCTGCTGAGAAACCGAATCCTTCTGCAAGCTGTGCAAGATAACCCGCTTCTTTGTTGGTATCCAGATCGATAGCGGAGAGTGAGATCAGGTAAACCTGAGGCTGCATCTCTTTGGGTACGGAACGGATAAATCCTTCTACATCCAACGGTTTTGCAAACTCCTCTCTCAGAAACCTTTTCTCCGCCTCACTCAGATCACCCATCTTTTCGATGATTTTTTCCTGCTCTTCGCGATCTATCGTACCGTCTGCTTTTGCGGCATTGATCATGGCACGGATGATGAGCTCAGCTTGCTGCTGTGCCTGTTCAAGCTCCAGCCCTTCAGGCAATATATCTGTCTGATCATGCGTTGGGTTTGGCATATTGGGGTTTTTCGCCTGTGCATATTTGCTCAGTGCACTGCCAAGCAAACCTCCCAGTCCGCTATCTTTACTCTGTGTCGTCTCACTGTGTGCAGAACCGCCACCCAGCAGACTACCCAAAAGGTCACCCATACCGCCTGAACTCGCTTTTCCTCCGGTAGCACCGCCGAGAAGCGATCCAAGCAGATCACCCATACCGCCGCCACTGCTGCTTTGCCCCGATTGCCCGCCGCCAAGCAGATTTCCGAGTACATTGCCGAGCATATCTCCGCCCTGCGTTTTCTGATTTTGTGCGTTACCCATAACATTTCCCAAAATATTCCCTAACACATTGCCACCGCTTCCCTTTGACAAGCCACCGTTACCCAGTAAACTTCCCAGTATTTTGATTGTATCTACTGCATCCATCGTTTTTTTCTCCTTGATGATGATATTTGTTTCAAAATTATACTCCACTATGAGTGCTTTATAAATTGTGAACCTCTATATTATACTCCTTCCTTCATTACCGTTAAATTAGCCCACACATAGATGATCCGTGCTTAAATCCACTTTTACAAATACCATATCGAAGCCGTTCAAGAAATGTAAGTAATTCAAAAAAATTTTACCGATTTACGCCATAACACAACTTTGACACTTTTTTAGTATAATATATTAAATAAACCATTTTATTTTTGTATAATCTAATAAACACTTAAAGGTAAATCTATCATGAAAAGCATCCTGTTTCTATCGCTGCCTGCACTACTCTTACTCAACGGCTGCATCTTTAAAATCGATGACGACTACAATTATAAGTGCCATAAGCCGATCTATATGGACTATAAAACACTCAGGGAGATGCCCGCCATCGAAGCACCCAGAGACATCAAAAGCGCCGGTAAGATCTATGTCTGGAACAACACACTCTTTGTCAACGAACCCAACAAAGGGATTCATGTAATCGACATCAGCGATAAAAGCGCACCCCAAAAACTTTCTTTTATCAAGCTTCCCGGAAATATCGACATCGCCGTCAAAGATGGCTACCTCTACGCCGACAGCTTTATAGATCTGGTCGTTCTGGATGTACATGATGTACACAATATCACCCGTGTACACCGCGAGGAGGAGGTTTTCGCCTACAATCCACGTCAGGCGATCAAAAATCATGAGATCTATCTCTGTTCGACAGACCCCAAAAAGGGTGTTGTTATCGGGTATAAGGAGTAAAAATGAGAACGCTTTATACAGTACTTACAGTTTTGGCAATATCTCTCCTCATCCAGGCTTGCGGCGGCGGGTCTGGTTCAGCTTCAGGAGGCGGCACAACTGGCACGGGCAAAGGAGGCTCCATGGCGCGCTTTGCGATACGCGGTGAAAACCTCTATACCGTCAACAGAGATGCGATGCGCATCTTTGATATCAGTGAACCGTCACACCCGTATCCCGTAGCAAAGGTGCAAGTCCCTTTCGATGTGGAGACTCTTTTTGCGTACAAAAGCTACCTTTATGTCGGAGGAGAGAGCGGTGTTTATATCTATGACGCAAATATCTCCACCCAGCCGACAGAGATCGGCAAATTTACACATATAAAAAGCTGCGATCCGGTCGTGGTGCATGACGATCTGGCATTTGTCACACTCAACAACGGCAGCACCTGCCGGCTCAATAGCGGCGCAAATACTCTGGAGATACTCGACATCAAAAACCCGACCGAACCAAAACTCCTCAAAACAATACCCATGTGGTCTCCCAAAGGGCTGGGTGTCGATGCCAACGGTACACTCTTTGTCTGCGACGGAAATGCAGGACTCAAGGTGTTCGGTGTCACCAAATATGACCACAACGATACCAACGAGACACGTGTCTCACTCGAACCCCTTCAGAAACCGCTGCTTGATGTCGATTGTTATGATCTGATTCCATGGCAAAAAACGCTCTATGTCAGCAATCATCAGGATATAAGGATCATCGACTATACCCATATACCTCTGGTAGAGTTGAGTAAAATAAAATAGAAAAAGGATACTTCATGAAAATAACATATACTACACTGGCACTTATGGCAACCGTCACGCTCTCTGTCACGGGAT
>QNZT01000158.1 GCA_003978455.1 Sulfurospirillum sp. | reverse complement strand
TATAAAACCGACGCTTACCTCGGTGAGCCGATCAAGATCACATTTCTGTTCCGTTATCCTATAGATATACAGGTTGTCGAAGCCAACTTCGCACCGCCTACGTTTCATGATTTCTGGACGAAACAAGGCAAAGATGTCCCTGACACTATCAAAGACGGTTATCACCACTACCATCTCGACTATATCATCACACCCCAGAAAACCGGAAAGATAGAGATCGAACCCGCACGGATGGATATCGGTATCTACAGAACCAAAAAGCGCAACACGCTGCGGTTTGACCGCGTCAAGTGGAAAAGCATCTTCTCCAACAACCTCACAGTCGATATCAAACCGCTGCCTGATGATGTTACCCTCTTTGGCAACTACCGTATCAGCGCTACAGTGGACAAGAACAGTACCAAAGTCGATGAACCGGTCAATCTGACAATCAAACTCACAGGAAACGGCAATATCGATGAAGTGGAGGATTTTACCATCACCTCTCAAAAAGCAGCCGTCTATGCGGACAAAGCGAAACGCAAAACACATTTCGAACACGGCGTTCAGAAAGCGGTCATGACCCAGAAGTTCGCTTTCATCGCCGACCAAAACTTCACTATCCCGTCACTGTCGCTCACCTACTTCGACAGCAAAGAGAAAAAGGTCAGGACAATCAAAACGAAACCGATCCCTGTAACAGTCACCGGCAATACCACACCTTTTGCCACTGCCCGACTGGAAAAGAGAGAAAACAGCTTGACCGCTACCCCCGGTACCAAAAGCGGAAACTCCTGGATCACAGCACTGATCGGCGCTTTCTTCGCCGGTATCCTGGTCGCAACCCTCTGGCTCAGACGAAAAACACTCTTCTCTTCCGCCAAAGCGCAACATCCCGTCGAAGTCAAGATCAAAAAAGCCAAAGATGACAAAGCCCTGCTCGCACTTCTGCTGCCATACAGCGGCAAATCGGACAAGATCGATGAGATCATCCGAAAACTGGAAAAAAATCTTTACGAAGGAGCAAAACAGAAAATCGACAAAAACGGACTGGCAAAACATTTCAGAGAATATGTTACAATTACGCCCGATGAAGCGGAAATCCTGCTTTAAGCTTTACAATGAAATATATAAGAAGGAGTTATCATAATGGTGAAACATATTGTATTCTTTAAACTTAAAGATAAGAGTCCGGAAGTAGAAAAAGAGCTTCAGCAAAAGCTGCTTTCCCTCAAAGAGCATATCGATTTTCTCAAAGAGATCGAAGTGGGTATCAACTTCAAAGAGAGTGAGAGAGCCTATGATCTCGCGCTTGTGACTGTGTTTGAAAATGAAGAGGATCTGTCACGTTATGCTACCCATCCCTACCACCTTGAAGTGCTCAAATACATCAAAACCGTAGTTTCGGACACAAAAGTGGTTGATTTTAAATATTAAAGTTCATAATAAATGGTATTTTAAAGAAACTTCTGCTAAATTTGTCGCTTGAAGTTTAAGAATAAATTAGCTAAGGATCAGAATGAGAATTTTAGCAATAGGTGTCGGAGAAGATTTATCCCGATCAATCGCTACTAATTTACGGGTTATCGTTGACGAATCATACGATATCGACGACAGCTCAAATTTCCTGAGGTTTCGGAACTACGATCTCATACTTTTGGATTATGACCTCGAATACAACAAAACGAAAAAATTTATCACCAAAATTTCCAAAAATCTCAAAGTACCTTTGATCATACTCTCTGTCATCGAAGACAAAGAGACAGAGATCTCTTTTCTGAAAGCCGGAGCGGATGATTTTATCAAAGAGCCGTTTGACACGGACATCATCTGCGCACGTGTCGAAGCGAAGCTCAGACGCACTATCGACAACCGTATCAAGATCGGCAAGCTGACGATCGACATAGGACAGGAGCGAACCTCCTACAAAGACAAAGAGATCGAGATCAAAGGGAAGCCTTTTGACATCCTCGTCTATCTGGCAGAGCACAAAAACCAGGTGATCTCCAAAGACCGCCTGCTCAACGCCATCTGGGAAGAGCCGGAGTTTATCACACCGAATGTCGTCGAGACCTCCATCAACGCAATTCGTCAGAAACTGGACAAAAACCTCGGTATCAAGTGTATCGAGACGATCCGCAGACGCGGCTACAAATTTTGCTACGTGGAGAGCTGATGCCTCAAAAATCTGAAAACACCACCCCTCCTCCACACGACGATAAAGAGCTTTTATACAAAGCTCTGGGCGTCATGCTACTCATCAAAGACAAATTCTCCGACGAATTTAACGATATATTTCAAAAGGCCAACGCATCCAAGGAGGATATACTCAAAACAGTAGATGAGGTACAGAGCAAAGCGGAAGAAGAGAAAAACGAACTCGACAGACAGCTGAAAGAGAAGATCAAATCCGTCATCAGAGAGATGGGTCTCGCAACCAAAGAAGATATCGAAGAGTTAAAAGAGCTGATCAAGTCACAGCAGAAAAACTCATAAAAGATAAAAATTGTCTTATATAGTTTTATTAATTTAAAATTAAAAGGATAATTTTACTCCTAATTAGCTATACTTACATCGTTACGAAAATAAGTAGTAACATGACAGCCAAGAAAGTCATTCATCACAGTCTGCGAGAGGGATCTTTTCGCCTCCTTTAAGATCCCTCTCATTTTTTTATCTTCTTTTTAAATCACCATACCAAAATCTTAGTCAGGATACTCCACCGGTTCCAGATCTTGCTCCTCTTCCTCGGTAAAGAGTCTCGAAACAGCGATAAAACGCACACCAAGCGGAATCTCCAGCGAAAAACTCGATCCCCTGCCCTGTGTCACATCGACCGTTGTGTGGGTATGTTTGGCATACTCGAACTGATCCTCCGCCATATAGTAGGGACATCCGTGTATCTCGCCTATCTTGATATCTCTGCTTCCCAGCAGCATATCTCCCTTGGCGAAACACATCGGAGCCGAACCGTCACAGCACCCGCCGCTCTGATGAAAGATCAACTCTCCGTGCTCGGCACGGAGTTGATCGATGATCTCTTTTGCCTTGTCGGTGACATCTACTCTTTTGTACGCCATTAAAAGAATCCCAGCGCATTTTTGTCATAGGACTGGAGCACATTTTTGGTATGGCGGTAGTTGTTGAGCATCATCATGTGCGTTTCACGCCCGATACCGGACTTTTTGTATCCGCCGAACGAGGCATGGGACGGATAGAGATGGTAACAGTTCACCCAGACACGCCCCGCCTGAATCCCTCTCGCCATCTTATGCACCTGATGCACATCTCTCGACCAGACACCGGCACCCAGACCGTAGAGTGTGTCGTTGGCGATTTCCAGCGCTTCATCTTCATCTTTAAAAGTCGTCACACTCAGCACCGGACCGAAAATCTCCTCCTGGAAGATACGCATTTTATTCTCTCCTTTAAAGACCGTCGGCTTGATATAAAAACCTTCAGGATGCGCCGGGTTATCGAACTTTTCACCGCCTGTAAGCAACTCCGCGCCTTCCTGCTTTCCGATATCGATATAGTGCAGGATCTTCTCAAACTGATCTTTGGATGCCTGTGCACCCATCATCGTCTCTGTCTCCATCGGATTGCCCATCTTGATCTGCTCAATACGCTCCAGACAACGCTTCATGAACGCATCGTAAATACTCTCCTGGATCAACGCACGCGACGGGCAGGTACACACTTCACCCTGATTGAACGCAAAGAGTACCAGCCCTTCGATCGCTTTGTCCAAAAAGGCATCATCTTCCGCCATCACACTCTCAAAGAAAACATTCGGCGACTTTCCACCCAGCTCCAGTGTGACCGGGATGATATTTTCCGAAGCGTACTGCATGATCAGACGACCGGTTGTCGTTTCACCGGTAAAACCGATCTTTTTGATATCTGGATGGGTCGCCAGAGGTTTACCCGCTTCGGGACCAAAACCGTTGACGACATTTACCACACCCGCGGGGATCACATCTTTGACCATATCGACCCAAACCATAACCGAAACCGGAGTCTGTTCCGCAGGCTTGAGTACAACAGCATTGCCCGCAGCAATTGCAGGCGCTACTTTCCACGCCATCATCAGCAACGGGAAGTTCCACGGGATGATCTGCCCGACCACACCCAGGGGTTCATGAATCTCCATAGAGACCGTATTGGCATCCAGATCGGTTACGCTACCCGACTCTGCACGGATCACACTCGCAAAGTAGCGAAAGTGGTCGATTGCCAGGGGGATATCCGCATTGAGCGTTTCGCGGATCGGTTTGCCGTTGTCCCAGGACTCCACAACCGCCAGCTTTTCAAGGTTCGCTTCCATGATATCGGCTATCTTGTTCAGCACCGCACTCCGCTCTGCTGCTGATGTTTTGCCCCAGCTCTCAAACGCTTTCCATCCTGCCTGCACCGCAAGATCGATATCCTTACGGTTGGACTGCGCCACTTTGGCGATAGGTCTGTTATCTACAGGGGAAATATTTTCAAAATATTTACCATCCACGGGAGGCACCCACGCTCCTCCTATAAAGTTGTCATATTTCTCCTGAAATTCCGGTCTCTCATAAGCCATTTCTGCTCCTTCATGATAAATTTTAATGCACCGAATATTATAACCTTTCAAAATAGCATGAAAATAGCACTTCAATTATATTATGTTATAATATCTTACCGATCATGAAGACATATACTTATACCCTGAACCATCCCGACAGCGAACTTTCGGAGCAGATTCCTCTCTCCTCTTTCATGAAAGAAAAGAACATTCTCGTGCAGATCTTTTCCGGACACGGAGAGCATGCGCTTCAGTACTATGCGAGGCAGATCAAACGCCACCTGCCCCGGGCGGTTGTCATCGGCACCACGACCGACGGAGAGATCGCACAGGGGAGGATCACCACAGAGTGCACGGTGATCGCCCTCTCACTCTTTCAAAATACCACACTCAAAAGCGCCGGTGTAAACAGTATCGACGATTACCGAAATGGCAGGGAGATTGCAAAGGCGTTGGTCACGGACAATACCAAACTGCTCATCTTGTTCAGTGACGGTACCACCTGTAACGGCGAACTTCTGTTAGAGGGTATCGGGAGTATCGCCCCGAATATTCCCATCGCAGGAGGTATGGCGGGAGACAACGGACAGTTTTTACAAACCTATGTACTCGAACAGGATACTATCATCCCGCGCGGTGTTGCAGGTGTATCGCTTAACTCCGACACCCTGTATGTGCAAAACAGTTTCAACTTCAACTGGAGTCCTGTCGGGATCGAACACACCATCCATGAAGCAGCCGAAAACAGGGTCTATCGGATAGACAATCTGACAGCCGTCGATTTTTATGCAAAATATCTGGGAGAAGAGGTCTCCGATGCCCTGCCCGCCACAGGTATCGAGTTTCCGCTTCTGATCGAACGAAACGGTATCAAAATCGCCCGTGCGGTTATCGCCAGACACGAAGACAACTCCCTCTCGTTTGCAGGAAATCTTGAAAAAGGAGACAAGGTACGTCTGGGATTCGGTAACGCGGAATTGATCATCAACGAATCGCTGCGGTCGTTTCAGGAGCGCTATCATGAAGGGGTAGAGACATTTTTCATCTACTCTTGTATGGCACGGCGCCGCTATATGCCAGGCTTCGTCGAGATGGAGATACAACCTTTTGCAAAAACGGCGACAACCTGCGGGTTTTTTACCTACGGTGAATTTTTCCATCAAAAGCGGCGAAACCAGTTGCTGAACCAAACCCTCACCGTTGCCGCGCTTCGGGAAGCCCCGCCGGCTTGCGGCGAAGATAGCGCCCAAAAGCGTTTTCCCCATCGTCAGGACAAAAGTGACTATGCCACGACCATCAAAGCCCTCACCCACCTTATCGAGCGATCGACACAGGACTACGAAGCACAGGCGCAGACACTCGAAGCGGAAAAACGCTACTCGCAGCAACTGCTTGAGTCGCAAAAGATCTTTTTGCGCCACGCCATTCATGAGATCAACACGCCACTTTCGGTGATCATGAACAATATCGAACTCTTTGAACTCGAATATGGAGCACATACTTACCTCTCCAATATCGAAGCTGCGATGAAAAATATCTACGGTATCTACGACGATCTGGGATATCTTGTCAACAAAGACCGCATCACCTATCCGAGGAAGAGAATTGCGCTGATCGATTTTATACGCAGCCGGATCGAGTTTTTCGGTATCGTGGCGAAACAGGCAGATCTCTCTTTTGACTTCCGGCACAACTGTGACGAAATCACACTGCATATCAGCGAAACAAAACTGCAACGTATCATCGACAACAACATCACCAATGCACTCAAATACACCAAAGCCGGTGAGCAGATCATCATCTCTCTGCAACAGGCAAAATCCCACTGTATCCTCACCTTTGAGAGTACTTCGATGCTGATCCGCGATGTTGAAAAGATCTTCGACGCCTACTACCGCGAGAACAGAACCCAAAAGGGACTCGGACTGGGGCTCAATCTGGTCAAACAGATCTGCGACGAAGAGTCGATCCGCATAGAAGTGCTTTCGACAGAAGCCTCCACGGCATTTCGCTACTACTTTCCCAAAGGAGCAGACCATGCACATAGTACTCCTTGAAGATGACCAACTCCTCAACAACGCCATCACCGACTATCTGCAAAAAACGGGGCATCTGGTCGAGAGTTTCCGGGACGGGAAAGAGGCACTGGAACGTATCAGAGCAGAGCGTTTCGATCTGCTGGTACTCGATATCAACGTACCGGGTCTGGACGGTCTGAGCCTGCTGGAGAGACTTCATGAAGAGAAGATCCAGACTCCGGCTATCTACATCAGTGCCCTGATCGACATCGAGGAGATCTCAAGGGCGTATGATCTGGGCTGCTACGACTACCTGAAAAAGCCGTTTCACCTCAAAGAGCTGACACTGCGCATCAACAAAATCATGCAGACACGCACCCTCGACCAGAAACACTTCCGACTCTCCGAAAACTACAGTTTCGACACCGCTTCGTGCACCCTCTTTTTTCAAAACGAAGTCCAGACCGTCACAAGCCGCCAGCTCCAGATCCTCGACCTGCTCGCTCACAACCGAAACCGCACCGTCACCTACGATATGTTCCGGGACTATGTCTACAACGATATGGGGATCGACAACACCACCATCATCGCAGAGATAAACCGCCTGCGAAAAGTGCTGAAAGAGGACTTCATCACCAATATACGCGCAGTGGGGTATATCGTCAAGAGACCGGAGTGAACGGCTATTTTCTCGCTTTGATCTCCTTGAGTACTTTGGTCAGATTTTTGTCATAAAAGAAACAACTCTCCATACTGCATAGTAAAAAGAGATCCGCTTTTTCACTTTTGGTCAATAAAAACGGATAGCGTACTTTTGCGATCTCTTTTTTGTGCGCCAGCAACTGCGCCTTTTTCGCTTTGAAGATGATATCACCGTATTGCAAGCGGATCAAAACACGCAGGGCTTCGGGTGATTTGTCAAAAGCGGTTAAAATTCTCTCCCGCTCATCCGCTATCATCTTCTTTGTTTCATGATAGAGAGTGACGTCGTATGTCAGAGAAGCGAAAGTCAGCAAATCATGAAACATACGCGGCAGCGGCGATGTATAGTATTTGTCCAGATAGCGGGTTTTGATTCCGGGCTCGTCCTGATTCAGATACCAGACACCGTTTCGGTAAAATTTCCCTTTTGCCTCTGCGATCAATTTCTTTACCAGTTTCAGATATCTCTCGTCATAGGTATGCTCATACGCTTCGAGTACGGCATCGATCAAAAAGGCATAATCCTCCAGAAAAGCGACGTGCTCCGGACGGCTGTATCCTATGGTGTAGTGGTAGAGGGTGCCGTTTTTATAGTTTTTGTGCAGCAGCGCATCCAGCGATCTGATAGCATCTTTACCGTACCGGCTCTCCAGCACGGAAGCTTTGAAAAGTGCTTTGATCATCATCGCATTCCATGAAGTGATGATCTTTTTGTCGATAAACGGAAACTCCCTTTTTGTACGCAGTTGCCGGAGGATTTTTTTCACTTTTTTCGCACCTTTTGGAATCTCATCCTGTGAAAAACCGGTATTGATATTGACATTGCTCAGATCATTTTTAAAATTTCCCGGCTGTGAAATATCAAAAAACTCCATCAGTGTCTCACGCTCCGTACGGTTAAAGTCAGCCTTTTTGAGTGCCTCGTTCACCTCATCGTAGCCATAGACAAAGTAACCGCCCTCTCTGCCGGAACTGTCTGCATCGGTCGCTCCGAAAAAGAGATGCTCCTTCTCCAGATGTCTGTGATACTCTGCGATGGTCTCTCTGACCACTTTCTGAAAGAGAGGTTTGCCCGTCAACAGCCACATCCTGATATAGAGCACGAGCAGTTCAGCGTTGGTATAGAGCATCTTCTCAAAATGGGGAATCACCCACTCAGGATCGGTCGCATAACGGAAGAAGCCGCCCTCTATCTGATCATAAATACCGCCCTGCGCCATGTCGGTCAATTTTTTCTGCACCATCTGCAAAGCACGTTTATCGCCGTTAAGCATATAGATATCGAGTAACAGACGCAGGTTGGATGCCATGGGAAAACGCGAATGCCCGTTGAGATCCTCTTCGATACGCTTGAAATAGTCCGCCATCTTCAAAACGTAGCGCTCTGTGATATTCTGATCGGCGGGCACTTCATTTTTCTCTCTTTTCTGCGAAATCAGACGCAGATTTTTGCTGATGAGCGCTGCGATTTTTTCGGGATTTTCTCTGACAAGTTTTGCATATTTCGGCAGCAATGTTTCCAGCCCCGGAATACCGTAACTGTCCACGGGAGGGATATACGAAGAGGCATACAGCACCTCTTTGTCCGGCGTCATGATAATACTCAAAGGCCAACTGTTGTGTCTGCCTGTCATACCGGTGTAGATATGCTGATAAAAGATATCGATATCGGGCATCTCCTCTTTATCTACTTTGATACTGATATAGTCTTTGTTGAGCATCTGTGCTATTTTACTGTTTGTAAACGACTCTTTTTCCATCACATGACACCAGTGACAGGTACTGAACCCGATAGAGAGAAAGATCAGTTTATGCTCTTTTTTCGCTTTCGCAAATGCTTCAGGTGTATAGGGATACCAGTTGACGGGATTGTGTGCATGATGGATCAGATAGGGGGATTTTTCATGGATAAGGGCATTGGTAAAGTCCGGTGCGCCGTAAAGCATCACACCCAGACAGTACATCAGCATCAGACGAATCACAACTCCTCCTTCAACTCTGTCGTTTCATAATATCATGTTATCTAAATAGTTCTTTTTTTTCATAATGGATAAAGCAAAAAACCATAGTAACTCCCTACTGATTAGGTAGCAATAACAGAAGATTGGGTATAATTTTTGCTGTTAATTACAAAAACAACCTCCTAAAAGGCAAACTATTTTGAAAATATTTCTGCTTCTGTTGCTGCTGCCGCTGACACTCTTCTCCACCACACTTCATGAAACCAGGATCAAAGAGATACTGCGTCAGAAGTTTCAAACCACCTATCCTCAGATGCATATCCGGTCGATAGAGGTCAAAGCCGTTTCGACACTACCCAAGCGGTTGCACGACTACCGTGTCACGACGCTCAATATCACCAGAGACAATCTCCGCCGTGCCAAAGGAAGCGTGATGGTCACATTTGCTAAAGGGGACAAGATACGCAAAACCTACTACAAATACCACATCTATGCAACGATTCCCCTCTACAAAGCTGCCACCGATATCCAAAAAGGGCGTACCGTCACGACCGATCTCGCCGATTACAGTGAAATCCCCTTTACCACACTTTACCACAAACCGATGGCGGATGCGGACTTCGGTCTCTATGCGGCGAAACGCCATATCAAAGCGGGTGACATCCTCTCTTTTGAAAAGGTAACCCGCACGACAGATATCCGGCGAAACGAAAAAGTGACCGCTATCATCCGTGACGGAGCACTTCAGCTTCAGTTTGGCGCGAAAGCGATGCAAAGCGGCAATATCGGGGATATTATCCGGATCAAAAAAGATTACAAAAAATCTTTCAAAGCACGTATCATCTCCAACACCACCGTAGAAGTAATCGAATGAGGCTGATCGTCGCGATCACCGGCGCCAGCGGCGTGGGTCTGGGGAAGCGGTTCGTCGAGGCGCTGCCCGAAACAGTCGAAACCTATCTGATCCTCTCCGAAAATGCCGAAACGGTTTTTGCAAAAGAGCAGAAGCTCACCCTTTTGGACAACAGCGACATCGCCGCACCTGTGGCATCCGGATCTTTCCGGTGTGATGCGATGGCGATCATCCCCGCCTCCATGAACACCCTCGCCAAGATCGCTTGCGGTATCGCCGACAACCTCACTACCCGTGCGGCAAGTGTGCAGATCAAAGAGCAGCGCAAACTGCTTCTGGCACCCAGAGAGATGCCCTTTTCACCTATCTCACTGGAAAATATGCTAAAATTGTCACGTATAGGGGTGGTTATCGCCCCGCCGGTTTCCGGCTACTATGCCGACATCAAAACGCTTGAAGATATGGAAGATTTCATGATCGGCAAGTGGTTCGACCTGCTGGGAATCGAACACAATCTATTTCAACGATGGGGAGAGGAGAGATGAGAGAGAAGATAGCGCTCTATCCGGGGACATTTGATCCGATCACAAACGGGCATATCGATATTATCGAGCGAGCGGGGAAGATCTTTGACGGTGTGATCGTCGCAGTGGCGGAGTCGAGCGCCAAAAAACCGATGTTTTCACTCCAAAAGCGCAAAAAACTGATCGAGCTGGCAACCGCGGATTTTCACAATATCAAAATCGTCAGTTTCAACACCCTGCTGGTCGATCTGGCAAAAGAGATGGGTACCAACCTGATCGTAAGGGGACTTCGCGCAGTCAGCGACTTTGAGTATGAGCTGCAGATGGGCTATGCCAATGCGTCACTCGATCCAAATATCGAGACTATCTACCTCATGCCCAACCTGCCCAACGCTTTTATCAGCTCTTCGGTAGTGCGCACCATACTTAACCACAACGGAAACATCTCCCACCTGGTGCCAAAGTCGATACTGCCGCTACTGGACGGGGAGTCTGATGTACTTGATATTTGAGGGGGTCGATACCTCAGGGAAGAGTACACAGGCGACACTTCTGAAAGAGGCATATCCCGACGCACTCCTCACCAAAGAGCCAGGCGGTACCGCTCTGGGGCTGCAACTGCGCGAGATGATACTTCATGAAGGTGTGGCGAACCACAAAACGGAGCTCTTTTTGTTTCTGGCAGACCGTGCGGAGCACTATCATGAAGTGATCGCACCCAACCGCGACAAACTCATCATCAGCGACAGAGGTTTTATCTCCGGGATCGCCTATGCACTGGCAAACCATCCCGAATATGATCTCGACTTTCTCTTGCAACTAAACAGGTTTGCACTCGATAACACCCTGCCCGATCTGGTAATTTTGCTTCAGACAAACGAGCAGCTTATCAGAGAGCGGATGGGCACCAAAAGCGAAGATATGATCGAAAAACGGGGAATCGGCTATCTGCTGAGCGTACAGCAAAACATGGTCGATATCTTAAAGAAATTAAATATAAAATACGCCATCTACGATGCTTCCGAACCGATCGAACGCATCCATCAAAATATCAAAGGGTTACTGGCATGATAACAGCACTCCGCGGCATGAAAGATATATTACCGCCGCAAAATGAAAAGTATAGTTACATCCTCGAAAATACGGCAGCGATCGTAAAGAAATATGGATTTGTATTTATCGAAACACCGATTCTCGAAGAGACAACACTCTTCAAACGCAGCGTCGGAGAGAGCAGCGACATCGTCGGCAAAGAGATGTACCAGTTTATCGACAAAGGCGGCAACGACGTCTGTCTGAGACCCGAAGGCACGGCAGGTGTCGTGCGGGCGTTCATCGAAAAGAAGTATGACCGTCAGGGCGGTATCCACCGCTTCTTTTACCACGGACCGATGTTCCGGTATGAACGACCGCAAAAGGGGCGTTTTCGTCAGTTCCACCAGTTCGGTGTGGAGAGTTTCGGCGTAGAGAGTTACCTCGAAGATGCCGCTATCATCCTGATGCTCAAAGAGATTCTCGACTTTTTCGGTATCCGTTATACGCTGAAGATCAACTCTCTGGGGTGCAGCGACTGTATGCCTCCCTACCGTGAAACACTCATGAAGTTTCTGGATGAGAAAGAGGGTGAACTGTGTGAAGATTGCCAACGCAGAAAAGCGACCAATCCGATCCGTGTCTTTGACTGTAAAAACAGCAAATGTCAGGAGGTTCTGATTCCCGCTCCGCGTCTGAGAGAAAACCTCTGTGCATCCTGCGACACCCACTTCAACAGCCTGCTGACACTGCTGGACGCAAAAGGTGTCGCATATGAGATCGACCCCAATCTCGTACGCGGTCTGGATTACTACAACAAAACCGCTTTTGAGTTTGTCAGCGGCGATCTGGGTGCGCAAAATGCCGTTGCAGGCGGCGGGCGTTACGACAAACTGGTCTCCTTTCTCGACGGTAAAGAGACACCGGCAATCGGTTTCGCGATCGGTATAGAGCGTCTGATGGAGATGATCGAAACACCGCCCAAAGAGCGTGAGGGATACTACTTCGGCGCACTCTGCGAAGAGGCGATCACACCGATTTTCGTCGCAGCCTCCAAACAGCGCCGAACCGATAAAGTCACCCTCTCCTACGATGTACGCTCACTCAAAGCGCATCTCAAGGCAGCCGACAAGGCGGGAGCACGCTACTGTGCCGTCATCGGCGAAGATGAACTGGCACAAAGACAGCTCTGGGTCAAGGATTTGGTCGAGAAAGAAGAAGAGAAGAGAGCGCTGGAGTAGTCTATGCAGCGCTACGGCATCGATATCTGGGGAGAGGATGATTTTATCATCGATCATGACAAGGTGCGTGTCAACCATCTCAGCTCCCCCGCCCTCTATGATATCGTTGAAGAGATTCGAAGCAAGGGCACCAAAGGTCCCCTGCTGCTGCGTTTCCCCCACCTGATCCAAAAGCAGATCGATGCGGTTTTCAACACTTTTCATGAAGCCTTTGAAGTGTTACAGTATCAGGGAGATTTTAAAGCGGTATTTCCCCTCAAAGTCAACCAGTACCCCGACTTTCTCAAACCGTTGATCGATGCGGGTGCATCCTATAACTATGGGCTGGAAGCAGGCAGCAAGGCGGAGTTGATCATCGCGATGAGCCATATCCAAAGCAGTGCGCCGATCACTGTCAACGGTTTCAAAGACAAAGAGATGATAGAGCTGGGGTTTCTTTCTGCCAAAATGGGACACGATATCACTTTGACGATAGAAGGGATCAACGAACTCGAATCGATCATCGAAGTTGCAAATGAGATGAAAGCACCCGTTCCTAAAATCGGTATCCGTATCAAACTCCATAGTATAGGATCGGGTATCTGGCAAAAGAGCGGCGGTATCAACTCCAAATTCGGACTCACCTCCACCGAATTGCTGGAGGCGATGGAGCTGCTGAAACAAAACAACTTTCTTGACCGCTTCACGATGATCCACTTTCACATCGGCTCCCAGATGACGCAGATCTCCAACCTCAAAAAAGCGCTGAGAGAAGCGGGCAATATCTATGCCGATCTGCTTAGGATGGGTGCAAGCAGCCTGCAAAGTATCAACCTCGGCGGCGGTCTGGGGATAGAATATACACAAAACGAAGCCTATCCGGAAGTCACCTACTCCCTCAAAGAGTATGCCAGCGATACGACATTTGTCTTACAGGGAATTGCCAAAGCGAAGAACGTAAAAGAGCCCAATATCATCATCGAATCAGGACGTTTTATCGCCGCTTCCCACGCCGTTTTGGTAGCACCGGTCTTTGAACTTTTTACAGAAGAGTATTCCGAAAAAGCGCTTCGCCTAAAAAGTGAAAACCCGCCGCTTATCGAAGAGCTTCATGAACTCTACACCTGCATCAAGCCGGACACCGCGCTGGAGTATCTTCATGACAGCATCGACCATCTCAACTCTCTTTTGACACTTTTTGACCTGGGATATATCGATCTCATCGACCGTTCCAACAGTGAAATCCTGACCCATCTCATTATCCGCAAAGCGATTTTGATGCTTCATGACAAACCGGTCAAAGAGTTGCGCCAGATTCAGGACAAGATTCAGGAGAAGTATCTTGTCAACTTCTCTATCTTTCAGAGTATTCCTGACTTCTGGGGACTGGCTCAGCGCTTTCCTGTCATGCCGCTGGCAAAACTCGACACCAGACCGACCCGCTCCGCCAGTCTGTGGGATATCACCTGCGACAGCGACGGAGAGATCGATTTCGACAGCAAAAATCCCCTCTTCCTGCACAGTGTCGATCTCGACAAAGAAGACTACTTTCTGGGCTTTTTCAAAGTAGGCGCCTATCAGGAGGTACTGGGGATGAAACACAATCTTTTTACACGACCGACTGTAGTAACTGTTAAAATCACAAAAGAGGGTTATCGGCTCACTGAGTTAGTTAAAAGCGACTCTCTCATGAAAATTTTAGAAGATTTAAACTATAATCCAGTCACAATTCAAGAGAAATTTTTAGCCAATATCCAGAAATCTTCCTTTATCACCCCTTCTGAGCATAAGCGTGTCTATGCAAAAATCGTTACTATTCTGGAAGAGAACGGCTACTTAAAAACGTTTAACTAGAGGAAAAATGAATACAGCATCACTTTGGCAGATTATAAAAGAGGATTTTCAGACCCCGATCAAAAACGATCCTGCCATCAAATCGAAATTTGAACTATTTTTCAACTATCCCGGTGTCTGGACAATCATCAACTATAGGATAGCACACAAACTCTATAATCGGGGTTTTCATTTTTTAGCCCGCTTCATTATGGGCATTACCCAAATTATCACCAATATCGATCTGCATCCACGCTGTAAAATCGGTCGACGTGTCTTTATCGACCACGGTATCGGTATTGTCATCGGTGAAACCGCCATTATCGAAGATGATGTGCTGATCTATCAAGGGGTGACACTCGGCGGTGTCAGTCTGGACAAAAATGTCAAACGTCATCCTACCATCAAAAGCGGTGCGGTCATCAGTACTGGCGCCAAAGTACTAGGTAATATTACCA
>QNZT01000159.1 GCA_003978455.1 Sulfurospirillum sp. | reverse complement strand
AATTATTTTTTTATTATATCTTGCTACATAAAATAAAAGTATATCTCCAGTATATCGGAAACATAGGCGTTTTCCACCAGCTGATGATTCCATAATTCGAAAAACTCCTCTCTGTAGACTTTCGCGATCTTGCTTCCCGTTATTTTGACCAGGTTTTCATTGTTACGGTAGAAGGCGTAGTAGGTATAGTTACATGAACCGCTCCAGACGATCTTTTGGTCGATGACGGTAAATTTGTCATGCATCAGGGCGGAGGGGTCTTCGTCGCTCAAAACAGGAATACCACTCTCTTTGAGTAGCTTCATATCATCCGAAAAGAGTTCCCCGTCATCGGTATAGACCTCTACGTTCACGCCGCGTCGGTGTGCGTCGATCAGGGCGTCACGGATCCGGTCATTGGTCAGGGCGTAGATGGCGACGAGTATCTCCTCTTTAGCCCCGTTTATGTCGTCGATGAGCAGTGCATCGATACCTCCTCCCTGGCGGTAGTTGCCGCTTGTTTGTGAAAAGTAGGGATGTATCCTGATACCGTCTGTCTGGGAAGATGCCGGTGGTGGATTGTTGTCGTTTTCTCTGTTGATGTGTCCGCAGCCTGTGAGCAGAAGGAGTAAAAAGAGATAGAGCCATCGGTATTGCATTTTAGTATTCATCCTTGTATATGATATCTACGCCGCTATTGTCGGGACTCAGTATAAAATCGGTTTCGAAGTGATCGCTCATCTTATAGCGTATCTTGATAGTTTGTACGATATCGTTTATGTAGATCAACGTCACTTTTTTGGAGAGTTTTTTACCGAGCTCTATTCCCAGTTTTCCCTCTTCGGTGGTTGTCAGTACCAGCTTGTCCAGTTTGATACCGAAGTTTCGTACAATCTCTTTGGCAAAGAGACTGCCGAACATCGTCATCGCTGTTTTGGAGGTATCCTGGTTGCCGCTCATCAGTTCGTCGGTGGTACTGTTGAAAAGCAGCAGGGAGAGAATATCGCTCTGACTCAGGTAGGGGGTTGCGCTGAAGTTGATCAGAGGTGCATCGAGTTGACCGGTGATATTGATATAGATAGTATAAGGGTCGCTTCGGTGGATCGCACGGATATTGAGGTAGGGGTTGAGAGGTGAACCGCTGAAGAGTATCTCTCCCGGTTCAAGTTCAAACTCTTTACCACTTTGCATATGTGTACCGCTCAAGATTTTGATCATACCCAGCAATTCCAGATCGCGGTTTACCTCTTTCCAAATCTTTAAGTCGATTTTGAGTTTTACATTGGTATTGGGAACTTTATAGTAGATCGGATCTTTTGAGATCACAGAGATATCGAGTGCGAGTCTGTCTTCCTCTTTGACGATGACTCTTTGGTTTTGAATGATAATAATATCTTTGTCCTGCACATAGTGTTTTTTATGTGGTGCGTAGGTGATCGTTCCCCGGTTGAGAGTACATTTCCCTTCGATTTTACTCTTTTGCGGCGAGAGTTTTATACCCAGATCCGCATCGAAATAGAAATTGCCTTCAATATCGTTGTAGTGGTAATTTTTGGTAGTTAGCCTAAATGCACCGTGTTTGTTTGCATAGTTGTATTTTCCTCTCAGATAGGCGAAATCGTTGATATAAAAATTTTGAACGACAATATTTTTTTCGTGAAAATGGGCGACAGAAGGTTTATTGGCAAAAAAGAGACGATCCCTGTCGAGATAGGTACTGAAAAAGTATCGTTTCAGACGGAGTGTTTTGTCGCCGTAGAAAGCGGAGATACGTATCTTTTCGGCAAAGAGAAACCGGTTGGCTTTGTATTCGTAGACGAACCATTTTCCTTTGAGCACGGCATCGGCTTTCTGTAGTTCATGAAGTGTGACATTTAGATGGATATCGCCGTCTGCGGGAAGTTTATCAAAACGGTAGAACTGATAGAGAAAATTTTGAAATTCGCGCAGGGAGGGGGTCTGAAATGTCAGATTGCAATCCCGGTGTATATCTCCTTTGAGTTGCAGACGGTGTACTCCTTGTATCAACGCCGCATCGGTCTGGGAGGTGGCAAAGTTTTGATGGATGTTAAGTTTGGTGATCCGGTTTTGTAGTTTGAGTACCGCTTGTTTGTCCTGGTATGCGAAATCTGCCCGAAGAGGGAAAATCCGGTTTTGTCTCAGCCCGGGGAAGAGATCGGAAATCAGAGAGTTTTTGCTTTTTGTCAGTATCAGTTTTGTCTCCAGTTTTTTGGAGATAACAGCGGTGCCGTTGATATCAAAAAGGTTGGACTTGATACTAAAGAGAGGTTTCAGCGGCATCAGCTTTTTAAAATGTATCGGTATATCTCCCGTGACAGCGGCTTTGGCTTCATGAAGTGCCTGTGGCAGTTTTGTAAAAAATTTTGTGAGTGGAAGTTCCACAGATCGGACTTGCAGATGGGTATGGATATAGTCGGGACCGTCATAGCGCGCGGTGAGATAATCGTTTTTCAGTGTCGCTTTTATCTTTTTGGTGTTGCCTTTGAAACTGATGTGGTTTTTTTGAAGCAGCATCAGGAGTTGTTGCGGCAGGGCACGTGTTTCAGGTATTGAGAGGTTTCCGTCATAGAAAAAATGTCTCACTCTGTTGTAATAGATATGCCCGTTCAGTAGTGCCTGTGGGGTATATTTTGTTTTGATAGTCGCATCGATATCTCCCCGCATATCGAGTTTGTGAAAGTCAAAATCAACGTGTGCTTTGAGTTTGGGAATGGAAGCGTTGATATCGCGGTATTTTTTGATCAGTAGTGGTGTGGTATGGGTTGTGAGATCTCCGCTGAGTCCATCTTTATCTACTGTGAGGTCGATCATCACCGGTGCGATTGCGTTGTGATTGAAAAAAGGCACAAAACGCTTAAAGTATTTGTCCACCAGTGTCAGACGTACTTTGGTGAAGAGTCTGTTGTTTTTCAGGCTACCTTTGGAAGAGAGTTCCCACATATTGGTTGCAGTATGGATAAAGACTTCTTTTGCATTGAACAGTTTCATGTCGGTGGTTGTGAGATGGCGCATCGCCACACTGCTTTGATTGATCTGATAGTGTCCGGTATGCATCGGTTTGATATATGCGATGAGATTCTCTGCACGGATCTCTTCGATAAAATTCCGGTATGCCGGTATCGAAGGGGTTTTTGTACTTTTATGCTGTGTCGTTGACAATGTTTTGACAAATGTCCGGATTTTGGCGATATCCAGTGACTCAAGCCAGAGTTTTTCAAAAGAGAGTATATTGTTTTCCAGCTTTCCAAGTGCCGTTATATCGGCATAATTACTCTCTGTCAGAAAAGAGAAAAACCCGACATCGATATGTTTCAGATTGCCTTTGATGTTTTTGGCAAACAGTTCGATACGGTTGATCTTGATCTTCTCATGTGTAAAAGGGAGTGCGGAGAAAAAGATCGAAGAGACCTCGATGGTGGGGATATATGTTATCTTCTTTTTATTACCTTTTTTGTGAAATTTTTTGTGAAGCGCCTCAATCCATTTTTCCGTTACCGGGATATTGAGTTTTTTGATGCTGATCTCGTCGATTTTGAGTGATGCTGTCAGCAGTGCTTTGATATTCCAGTCTATGACAGCTTCCTGGGTAAGTTTCTCTCCCTGATAGGTGATATCTTTCACTTTGATATTTCTCAAAAGATTTCCCTCGACAGAACCGTATGAGAGGTCGAGTTCTTTGGTGGCATAGTTGAGAAAAAAAGTGAGGGTATTGGGATTTTGCAGTACGAAGATCATCAGTGCACCCAGTAAAAGCAGTACTTCTATGAGTCCCAGAAACTGTACGGTTCTCTTTTTCAATACGACTGTCCTATCTGTAGGTGGATTGCATACTGTTCGGTATCGGCAGGATCGAAACCGATGTCAAACTTTACAGGACCGATAGGGGTATTGTAGCGCAGACCGGCGCCGATACCGTTTTTGAAGTCGAGATTGAAGTTGAGTGTCTTCTGGCTGATCATCGTGCTGTCCCAGAAAAGTGCGATATCGAGTTTTTTATAGAGCGGGTGGCTGATTTCGACAGAGTTGTCCAGCAGTGTACGACCGCCCACATTACCGCATGCGGCATCAAAGGCTCCAAGTTCGTTGAAGCTGTAGGCACGGTTGCTAAACGCACCACCGGCGTAAAAGAGCTTTGATTCGGGGAGTTTGTTGTCTATCTCCTGAAGCAGACCGAAGCGGCTTTTTGCAGCTAGTGTAAAGTGTGCGTAAGTGTAGATTGCACGCGCTTCGGCAATACCTTTGGCATAACTCACCTCTGAAAGCAGATAGCGAATACCGCCTTCAAGATAAGCACTCAAGTAGATACCGTTTTTGGGATTGATCTTCTCATCCCTGAGGTCGAAAATCACTTCTGCGTATGGATAGAAGAGAAAGAAATTTCCCGCGGAGATATTACAGACGTCTTTAAATTTACGGATTTTGATATGCTCCAGACCGGCACCGAGATCGAGACTGAACCAGTCTTGATCGGTAAGGAGGTGGACTTTGTCCGCTAACTTTTTCTCTTCAAAGTTATCATAAGTCAGTTTGGAGTAACTGAACTCGTTTTTAAAATCCAGATAGTAGTCAAATCCGGGAATCTTCAGTAGTGCAGGCCAGTAAAAACCGTTTTGTATCAGTTTCTCTTTTTGTGAATATTTCAGGTCAAAAGAGAGTTTTCGCGCATCCCCTTTGAAGTTTTTGCGGTTCCAGTGCACAAACGCTTTAAAGCCGTAGTTGGTTTCATATCCGATACCCACTTCCCGCCGGGTAGGTTTCTGTTTGGGATAGAGTTTGATATCGGTATCGATACGGCTCTGTTTTTTACGTGTTGTCAGTTGTATGCCGTCAAAAGCTTCCAGACCCGAAAGGGTGCTGTATGTTTTTTTGATTTTATCGATCGAGTAGCGCTCGTTTTTGTGAAACAGGAGTCTGGAGCGTATCACTTTTTGGGAAATTCCCTCAGGAGGGTGTATCTTGATCAGACCGAAAAAACAGGGCATTCTGTGTTTGAGTTTAAAATAGAGATCGGCAATATTCTTTTTGATATCGACATAGGCTTTTGCGTCGAGGTCAAAGTTGCAGTATCCCTCTTTAAGCATCTTTTCACGGATCGCTTTTTTGCTCTGGACAAAAGCGGAAGTTCGGAAGCGCTCTCCTTTGTGCAGCTCGATCAGGTTTTCTATGGGATAATCGCTCTGTATCTTGATATATCGTACGATGACAGGTTTGCCTTCATGAACGATAAATCGTACACTTCGATTATCTTCCTGTTTGTTGATCTTGACGTGGTAAAACCCCTCCGAGATATAAAAGTTGGAGAGTGACTCCTGTAAAGAGTTGATGATCTTCGGATTGACAGAGGCTTTTTTGGGTTTCCAGAACTCATACCATGCCGGCAGCTCCAGGCCGATATTTTCATAAATCTCAGATTTAGAAAATGTTTTGTTTCCACTGATCTCGACAAAGACGAAATCGGTTTCTGCCGCCAGCAGCAGCGGGAACAGCAACAGTATCAACACCAGTTTCTGTTTCACAATTTCGCTCTCCCGAAGTTATCACCATACTGTCGGTTCGGTGATAAAAAGTAAAATAGATTATATCAAATTTTTATTAGAGTCCTATGTTGATCCAGGTTGTGTGGATCGTGCGGTTTTGTCCGGTGTAGTCATGACCTTCTACAATAATATCGACATAGTAGTCATCTATGGGAACGACACGCAGTGTGACATGGGCATTGGAGATTTTGAAACGACCTTTTTGCGGATTTTGATTGCTGTATCCTTGCATAGCGTCCAGTGTCGTAAATGAGAGCGTACCGAGATAGGAGTTGTAGAGTGTTCCGCTGTAGTGGTAGGTATAGTGATAAGTGCGGGTGTCGATACCGTACTCTAAAACGATATTGGTAAAGATATCTCTTTCATAATAGTCTCTGTTTGCAATCTCAAGCCGGTTGGATGAGAAAACCAGTGCAAGTTGATGTTGCCAATACGCTTCGTCATAATGCACACCCATCTCTCCGTTGATCCGGACACTTCCCTCTTTGGTATAGAGGCTGGTATCAAAATATCGGATAGTGAAATCGAGAAGTTTGCCCCGCGCATCCTCGTGGCGCTGGTTGTAACGAATATCGAGAGAACCGTTCAGTCTGCTCTGTTCGTAGTAGAAGGGTCTGTAGCGGCAGTCGTCATATACGATATGCAGCAGTGTATCGGTTGTGAAACTTACAGAGAGATCGCCCCCGGAAAGTGTAAAAGTGATATAGCCGCCCTCTGTACAAGATATACGGTTGTCATAGTAGCGGCTTCTGTTTGTGATCAGTTTTTCGAGTCCGTCGGAGGTGACAAGTCCCGCACGGTTGATACTGTTTTGTGAAACGAGTACTTTTCGGACAATCTTTTTTACTTCATAGTCACTCAGGTCGCTTCGGTAATCGAGTGAATCGTCTATGATGATACACCCGGCAAAAAGCACGAGCACAGAGACAATAGCAGAGAGAATAAGTGCCCGTTTCATGAAGCTCCTTTCACATATTTTCAGTGCAATTATAGATGAAAATGGTGAAAGGATCGTGAAAAAAAGTTAACCTGAACAGACTACTCCCGCGCCATAGTCGTAAACAAGCGAGATACCGATGGCATACGCGTAGATCAGGATCAGCATCGT
Organism: Sulfurospirillum sp.; assembly: GCA_003978455.1. Lineage (GTDB taxonomy): Bacteria > Campylobacterota > Campylobacteria > Campylobacterales > QNZT01 > QNZT01. Next base: position 8,505 of record QNZT01000159.1, on the reverse strand, counting down.
GATTGAAAAGAGGGTACCGAAGATATAGCGCAGCGGATCTTTTTTGACAAGCAGTGAGATGATCTTGATAAAAGATAAAAAGAGAAATCCCGCTGCGATATAAGTGGCAAGCGCCTGGTGCGCATCGTAAAGACCCCTGCCTTCCATAGAGAGTGCCTGTCGAACGTCGGGACCCTCTGCAAGCCCTGTGAGATAGGCTGCCGTAACAAAGCCGGAACCGATGAAGAAAAGAAGGTTGGAGACTTTAAAATAGGCTTTGCTCGATGCTTCGTCTGCACGGGTGAGGATGCTGATAAAGTGCAGAAAAAGGGCGATAATCGGCAAAACAATTGCAAAATCTACCACATAGGGGTGGTAAAAACCGAAATCGAAGATGGAGTTGTTCATCATATTGTAAATTTTTGTCTCTAAACCGGAAAGAGCCATAACACAATCCTTAAATTTTATTATGAAATAGTATGTCAAAGGCTCTTAAAAGCCTGACAAAAATATAGGTTAATTGTTTTTTTTATATAATGTTTAACCTATCATATATCAAAAACAGGATTATCATGAGAGCATTAATCAGCGTCAGTGACAAAAGCGGTGTGGTGGAGTTCGCCCGGGAATTGGAAAAACTCGGTTTCGAGATCGTCTCTACCGGAGGAACTTACAAACTACTCAAAGAGAAGGGTGTCAAAGCGGTGGAGATCAGCGAAGTGACGAAGTTTCCGGAGATGTTCGACGGACGTGTCAAAACCCTCAATCCGATGATACACGGCGGTATCCTGCACCGCAGGGATCTGCCCGAACATGTGGCCACCGCAAAAGAGCACGGTATCACCGGGATCGATCTGGTCTGCGTCAATCTCTATCCGTTCAAAGAGACGATCGCCAGAACGGACGATTTCGACGAGATTATCGAAAATATCGATATCGGAGGACCGGCGATGGTCAGAAGTGCCGCGAAAAACTTTGCCGATGTACTGATCGTGACCGATGTCGCCGACTATGATCATGTACTTGAGCGCCTCAGAAAAGGGGAGGATACACCGGCGTTCAGACGCGATCTCATGATCAAAGCGTATGAGCACACCGCGGCATACGATGCTATGATCGCCAACTACATGAACAGCCGTTTTCACAACGGATTCGGGCAAAAGCAGTTTATCGTCGGGGAAAAGGTGTTCGACACCCGTTACGGTGAAAATCCGCACCAAAAAGGGGCGCTTTATGAGTTTGAGGATTTCTTCACGAAACATTTCAAAGCGCTGAAAGGGGAGGCGAGTTTCAACAATATGACCGATATCAACGGTGCGCTCAAAATCGCCGCCTCTTTCGGAAAGGCACCGGCGGTTTCGATTATCAAACACGCCAATCCGTGCGGTTTCGCGATTTGCGACAATCTCTACGAGAGTTATGTCGAAGCGCTGAAGTGTGATCCGATCTCCGCTTTCGGTGGTGTGGTGGCGATCAACGGTACACTCGACAAACAACTTGCCGAAAAGATCAATGAGATCTTTACCGAAGTGATCATCGCCGCAAATGTCGATGCGGAGGCACTTGAAGTTTTCGCGAACAAAAAACGTATCAAAATCTTCACACAGGAGAGTGACTATCTGCAACTGGCAAATGATGCGTACGATTTCAAACATATCGACGGCGGATTTGTCTATCAGGAGAGTGACAAAGTGGGTGACAATGAAGTCAGAGATGCAAAACAGGTCTCCCAAAAAGCGGCGACTGAGCGTGAGATGAAAGATCTCGAGATCGCGTACAAAGTAGCCTCTTTGACCAAATCCAACTGCGTCGTCTATGTCAAAAACGGTGCGATGGTGGCGATCGGCATGGGGATGACCAGCCGCGTCGATGCCGCCAAATGCGCCCTTGAAAAAGCGAAAGAGAGCGGGCTGGATGTCACCGGTTCGGCGATGGCAAGCGAAGCCTTCTTCCCGTTCAGAGATTCGATCGATGCAGCGGCGAAAGCAGGGGTGAGTGCTGTCATAGAACCGGGCGGCAGTATCCGTGACGATGAAGTGATCGCCGCTGCGGATGAACATGGGATGAGTCTCTATTTTAGTGAAGTGCGACACTTTTTGCATTAGAGATTTTATTTTTTCAAAAAGTGTCCGATATTCCTGTCAAGATCAATAGTAACAGGAGTATCACAATGAGCAGAAAAAAAATAGTTGCTGTTTCAACAGCATTTGTCATGACAATCATGAGTGGCTGTGGAACAGAGACCAAAAAGGGAACCCCTCTGGCACACCATGTCAAAGATTCAGGCGAGCACAATGTCAATACCGCAAGCCTTGACTGGGAAGTGGATAACGGGGAAGGTTTGCGTATCCATACGGATGTTGAAAATATCTATATGCAGTTCGATCACAGTGCGGCGGGGCAGGGGATCAAAAATATTCAGTTTATCATCGACATAGACAACAACAGCAGTACGGGAAATGCGGAGGAAAAGGGTGCGGATTTTATTGTAGAAAACGGTTATCTTTATGCGTCTCAAAAGCGTGATCTGTGGGATTGGAAAGAGATTGGAAAAGTCAAAAGCAGCGTGGAAGATCTGACAGATACTATCGAAATTCCGAAAAGTTTGTTACACTATAGCCATGGACCATTCGGTGTACTTGCGGAAGCGCTCGATGACAAATGGCAGCCCGTGCTGTACTCTCCCTCATCAGTGGATGAAAACAAAGTCCATACTAAAACGGTCTATATACCTCGTTGAGGATCATTAAGTTAACGCTTTTGGAACAAAGTCCCAAAAGCTACGCTAACGCTGCCGGCGCTGGTACACAAGTGCACATCAGCTTGGTTCCGAGCTAAAATCGTGAAGCAGTTCACGATTTCTTAACGCTCTCAGCTCAGCGCAGGGCTCACGCGCAGATAAACCGCGCTTAAAATTTTACAAATCTCTTCTGATTCGTGTTAGCGGGGCGTGCTATCCGGCGATCACTTTTCTGAAGAGTACCATCGCCAGTATCGTCGCGCCTACACTGAAAAAAACATTGAGTGTGATATTTAAAAACGCTTTGTAGTAAGCGCTCTGTTCGATCAGCATCGTCGTCTCGTAGCTAAATGTCGAAAATGTGGTTAGTGCACCCAGAAAGCCGGTGATGAAGAAGGCACGGTACTCCGGTGCGACGATTTGCTCGAAGTAGAGTGCCGCGATGCCGATGATGAAACTGCCTATGACATTGACACTGAGTGTTCCGACCGGGAAAAAACCGCCGAAAAGTTTCTGTACACCGCTTGCGATCAGAAAGCGTGATATCGCACCGAAAAAACCGCCGAATCCTATATATAGCAGCGTAGATGAGAACATCAGTTCTCCCCTTTGTGCTTGTATCGGATCACTTCCACATCGCTGAGTGTAACCAGTCCCTCTTCCATGATAGCATCTAGACGATCCATAAATGCCAGGATATTCTCTTCATCATCGATCATCTCGATAACAAGCGGCAGCGACTGGGAGAGAGCGATCACTTTGTAGCTTTTAAATTCGCTGTGTATCCCCATACCGCTGATGCTTTTATAGACTGTTGCACCGCTGAGACCTGCACCCTTCGCCTCTTTGAGGATGGTTTCCCAGAGGGGATTTTTGTCATATTTGTCGTCGGTGTCGATATAGATTTTGAGTAGTTTTTTGGTGCCCAGAAGTCGTTTCATGTAGCTATCCTTCGGTTTTAGTTTGTCACTGCACCGTCAGATAGTCTGTGGTACGGTGATTAGATCTCCAAAGATATATTATAGTACTTTTTCACTACATTTTTAAAACTCTCCAGCAACGCTTCGGCATTTTCGCCGTCATCCGGGTAGGTGACGATGGAGTCCTGAAACGCTTGTCCCAGAAACTCCTGCAATCCGTTGAGGAGTTCGATGGCGCCGTTCCAGTCGGTTTTGGGCAGGAGAATAATATAGTTCTCATCATATTCGAAGATGATGTCGCTGTCACGAAAAACGATTTGAATACTCTTTTTGATCTCAATGTTCTCATAATCGTCGAGTTTCAGAAAAAGAAGTGAGAACTCGGCAAGCTCCGGTTCGGAAAAGCGCTCTATCAGTGCGATGTGGTGGGCTACGAGTGCTTTGAACGAATTGAGCGGAAAGAGTACGTTTTCCATAACTGAGACTTCCTTTACGAAATATTTTTCATATAATCGGCATTATGTTCGTAAACTTGAATATGTTATAGCCGTTTTTGTATTCATAGACCAGTTTCATCTTATGGGCATTGAGGATACTATCCACAATATAGAGTCCCAGCCCGAAACTTTTGCTGTTACGGTTGCTTCCCTGGGTGAAAGGTTCGATATAGTAGTCCAGATCGTGTTCGAGTTTCGTCCCTTTGCTGAGAAAATCGATACTTTCATCCTCCGCATATATCAGTACTTTATTGTCAACGGAGTATTTGATGCCGTTGTCGATCATATTTTTGATGGCGATACTGAAGAGTTTGAAATCGACTTTCAACTGTAGATCTTCCTGAAGGGTGAGTTCATAATTTTGATGCTCCGCCATGGAGAGGTCGATCGCTTCGTCGATGATATCGATGATACGGTAGACCCGTTTGTTGAGAAAACTGCCGTCCACGGTGATCTGTTCGATGGCGATAAATTCGTTGAGCAGACTCTCCAGACGCTGAAAAACGGAGGTGAGACGCTGCTTCTGTTTGCCCGGCGGGAGCATCTCTGCGGACAACATCCCTTTGGTGATCGGTGTTTTGAGTTCATGCATGATGTTTCGCAAAAAGAGTTTGCGGGAGTTGTTGAGTTTTTTGATCTTATTGACAGCGTTGTCGAAAGCGTTGGCGACTTCGGATATCTCATCTCCCCGATCCATCTTACAGTTGATGTCCAGATCCCCTTTGGCAAATTTGTCGATCTCATGTTTTAGTTTTTTGATGGGGCCTAGCCTTGAGATAGTCCAGAGATAGGCAAGAAGAAGGACGATCAACATACCGCCGAAGATCAGTTTGATATAGAGTATCTGGTTCTGGTAGGGTTTGTATGCTTTGTCGTAGAGCAAAAGCGCTTTATTGTTGATCGACTCGATCAGCAAAAAGTTGCTATCGTCGTAAAAATAGATGGCACTGCTGCCTACTTTAACCCGGAGTTTCTGAAGTACTTCCCCTTTTTGAAGCACATTTTTGATCAGTTTGGTATCTTTGATCAGCTTCATATCATAGACGGCAAGTTCGTTTTTGAACTTTTCGGTGATCGGTTCACTGAGTAGTTTCATCAGGGTTGCCCGTGCGACGATAGAGTAGCGCTGGTTTAGCTCCTGAGAATATTTCTGCTTGTCATATTTGAGCATATAGAGGTAGGCGACACCGACCGCCATTGCCGCTATGAGAAATATAAAGGTGATGTTGTAAAAGATCGATTTCTTCATGAAGTCCGGTTACGGTTGGGTAAATTTGTAACCCACGCCTCTGACGGAGTGAATATAGACCGGATTTTTAGGGGTCTCTCCGAGTTTCTGGCGGATACGCCCGACGATAACATCGATACTTTTGTTGGAACTCTCTTCGCTGATCGCTTCGACATTGTAGATCAACTCTTCTCTGGAGACGACGCCGCCCTCTTTTTTGATGAGGTATTTGAGGATACCGTATTCGGCTTTGGTGAGCTGGAGCTCTTCGCCTTTGTGTCGGATCAGCTGCTGATTCTCATCGACTTCGAGATCCTTCTGTTTTTTGACTGTACGCTCCGTACTGGCGAACTCATTGTTTTTACGCCGTAGCAGGCTTCGGATACGCGCTTCGAGTTCTCTGGGATTGTAGGGTTTGGGCAGGTAGTCGTCGGCACCGCGCTCCAGCGCCTCGACTTTGTCTGTGATATCATGACGTGCCGACGATATGATGATGGGGATGTCGTGCCATTTGCGGATATCGCTGCACACTTCAAGCCCGTCGAGTCCGGGGAGGGTAAGGTCGAGGATGACGAGATCAAATTTCTGGGTATTGAGTGTGGAGAGCCCCAGAAAAGGGTCTTCGATGTTGGTCACTTCCATACCGAACTGTGCAAGATATTCGGTCAAAATCTCCGCCAGCTCGGCATCATCTTCTATCATGAGTATTTTGATCATTCGGAAATTCCTCTCTTTGTGATACTGTAACGTGTTAGGGTAAATATAGTATAAATCGCTGTATATTTACCTTAAAAAGGTATAATAATTTTTATATTGAGAATTTCCCCATACTGCCGGAAGCGGAGACTTTAGTCCCGCAAAGTCTTCGGTATATATCAACAAGATAAAACAGAGAGTATCATGAAAATAGCCATTGTAAAATTATCGGCACTCGGAGATATCATCCAGAGCGCCTTTGTCGTGCAGTTTATCAAAAAAGCCTACCCGGATGCCACACTCCACTGGTTTGCGGAAGAGAAGTTCAGCGGTGTGCTGGAGGGTGTCCCGGGAGTTGACCGTGTCTGCCCGGTCAATCTTTCGCGTCTGAAAAAGTCTCCCTCCGCACTCTTTGACGAGATCAGGCATATCCGCCGATACGGCTACTACGATGTGGTGATCGATATGCAGGGGTTGATCAAGTCGGCGATCGTCTCCCGGCTGCTTGGCGACGATGTACGGGGATTTGGCAAAGAGGGGCTGCGGGAGAAGCAGGCGGCGTGGTTCTACACCAAAGGATATGCGATCCCCTACGATACGCCGACGACCGACCGTTACCGGCTACTCGCCTCTGAGGCGCTCGGTTTTACACTCTCCAAAGAGGAGGTGCTGGCAAAAGCGCCCTATATGTATGTGAAAGAGAGACCGGAGTTTGTGCCGCAGGGGGCGTATGCGCTCTTTGTTGTCGGTTCGACCTGGCAAAGCAGGGTCTATCCAAAAGAGCAGTTTGTCAAAGTGGCGCAGGGGTTGCATATGCCGGTCGTGGTGGCGCACGGAAACGAGGAGGAGAAGGCATTTGCGGAGTATCTGGCAGAACACGCTTCCAATGTGACCGTACTGCCGAAGATATCGCTTCATGAACTCAAAGCGGTTGTGTCACACAGTACACTGGTGATCGGCAACGATACGGGACCGACCTATCTGGGCTGGGCGTGCAACAAGCCGACAGTGCTGCTCTTTGGACCGACACCGCCGGTACGTGTCTACAGCGACGAAAGAACCATACTGCTCAAATCCCCCTCCAGCGTCGATCCTCTGAAACTGAACAAAAACGACTACTCCATCAAAGAGATCTCCCCCGCTGAGATTCTCGATGCCGCCGCGAGGGTGATGGCTTCATGAAAGCACCGTTTCACTGGGACGGCTACTCCGACCAACCCTATCCGCTGAAAGACAAACGCTATAAAAAGACGATGCGACGGAGATATCTCAAAGACTATCTTCCGCTGCTGGCGATAAACCTGCTCTTTTATCCGCTCTCCCTGCTTGCGATGCCCTTCATGAAGTCCGAAACGGTAGCGAAGGATATATACGGTATGGGTGTCGATCTGGACAAAGGGCATGTGCAGTTCGATCTGATCGAAGAGCTTGGGGTGGAGCATATTTTGGTCAGGGTGCCGCTTTGGGAGATGGCACGCATCGACGCTTATCGTGATTTTATCCGAAAGTGGAACGCTGCCGGTAAAACCGTACTGGTCAATATCTTGCAGGATCGGGAGCATATCGAAGATAGGATGCTGCTGGAGAAGGATATCGTGCTGCTTTTTGAAAAACTTTCTCCTTTTGTTTCAGAGTTTCAGGCAGGCAATGCGATCAACCGTACCAAATGGGGCTTCTTCTCCATGGAAGAGTATCTTGGCTGGTATGCTAGAATCCAGCAGATCCGTGACAGGGCGTTTCCCCGCCTGAAACTGGTCGGCTCTTCGGTGATCGATTTTGAGTATCACTACACGGTACGCACCCTCTTTAACCGTTACAAAGTGCACTACGACGCTTTTTCGGCACTGCTCTATGTGGACAGGCGGGGAGCACCGCAAAATGCCCAGATGGGTATCTTCGACACAAAACGGAAAATCGATCTGCTCTATGCGATGGTCAGACTCTCCCCCAAAAGCGAAAACAAAATCTACATCACCGAAGTGAACTGGCCCCTTTCGGGCACCGCACCCTGGGCACCCACAAGCGAGAGAGAGTGTGTCGGTGAAGAGGCGTATGCCGTGTTCATGAAGGAGTATTTTGAGATTGCGGAAAAAACAGGTAAAATAGCGCGTATTTACTGGCACCAGCTTATCGCACCCGGCTACGGTCTGGTCGATAACCGGGACGGAAAGATACGTAAAACCGAAGCGTTTTACCGTTTTAAAGAGATGATACAACATAAAGAGCGGTGATGTTTATTGAAAACTATTCCTCCGAGGGCAAAAGTAGCGATTTGCGGTTGCGAAGCAAACTTTCCGTGAAATCCTCCCTTCGGTCTGAGCCTCTCGTCATAGTTTTCAATAAACATCACTTCTAAAGGTTCAAACACAATGATGACGATGATAGAGAGTCAGATGCGGCAGCATCAGGAGACAGTGGAAAAGAGTATCGAAGAGATACAAAACT
>QNZT01000188.1 GCA_003978455.1 Sulfurospirillum sp. | reverse complement strand
TTTTTAAAGCTTCCGCTTCGGTCTTTGCGGTCTTTGGCATCGCTGTAGATCAGATCGACAGAGGTTTTTTCGTCCGGTGTGTAGTTTAGTACCCAGTCCAGTTCATCCGCTTTGGTATCTTTGCCCTGGAGGTAAAGCGCGTTGAGGGAGAGTGTCATGCCCTCTACTCCCGCTGCTGCAAAGTCATACGTCATGGCGGCTAGATAGCTTTTGCCGTCCACACCTGCTTCTGCCAGTGTCAGATGCTCAGCACTGGCAAAAAAGGGTCCTCCTCCGAGGAAATTGTCTGCTGTCGTATTTTTGCGGGAGTTGACTTTGTTATAGGCACCGACGATACTCAGACCGCTTGTTTCATGAGAGAGTTGTGCCGTTACGCCGTATATATTTGCCCGTTCACCGTTTTCATGATCCTGAAGTGCGTATTGCGCTCCGACTTGCCAGGAACCGGCGCTGTAGCTGCCTTCATATGCTCCTTCGAGATATGCCATATCCGCCAGACCATGTGCATGGTAGTACCATCCCGAGAGGGTCGTATCCTGTACTCCTTCGTAAAGCAGACCGAGTGTCTGCACCCCGTCACTTCCGTTTACTTTGGAAAATCGGGAGGCATCAGGGGCATCGACACCTGCCATTTTGGTGATGTGTGCAAAGATCAGCGTCTCATGGTTTTCCACACTATATGCTTCAAAGAGATTGGGTACCATACTGATGTCGTCACTGTCGGCAAACGGTGTATCGATCACCTGTCTGCCGATTGTGACTGTTGTATTGTCAAAGTTTCCCTGAAGATAGAGTTCTCCTAAAAGTGAATAATTGTGATTTTCATTATCATAAAATGGGATGCCTACGTTTTCCCTGCTCCCCACTCCCTGTACGGTGTAAAATCCCGCACTAGCCGAGATACCGTGATATTTCGCTGTGGTATATTTCAACATACCGCCAAGCGCTGTATCACTGGCACTGCTACCCTGATCATGATGCTCTATGCCCAGACGCAGATAACCTTCTGTTTTTCCTGTCTGAGCCTCTGCACCGGCAACAGCTATGAGTACTGTCGCCAATAAAACACTATACCTCTTCATCTTCAATCCTTTCGACTTCTATCTTATCCATCTCCCCTTTTCTGAGTGCGACCAGAGAGCGTCCTATCTGTAACTCTACATTGTTTTTCCCGAGTGAAAACGCTTTGACCTCAAATGTCACACCGGGATAGATGCCAAACGACTTCATACGCGCTTTGAGTGTTTTTCCCGCGTTGATTTTGACGATTCTTCCTTTGTCACCTCTTTTGAGATGATAGATATTGATCATGTTAAAAATACTCCTGCTAATTTATAGGCTATGAAACTCAGCAACCATGCGGTCGATGTCGTAAAGAGAAAAAGATAGACCAGATACTTCACGCCACCCGCTTCTCGTGTAAAGACCGCCGATGCCGCAAAACAGGGCAGATAGATCATGACAAACACGATAAACGCGATTGCCGTCGGCAGCGGTATATTTTTGCGTATCTGGTTTTTGAGACCTTCGGATGTCTCGTCCGTCTCACCCAGTGAGTAGAGGACGCCCATCGTGGAGACCACCACCTCTTTGGCTGCCAGTCCCGCTTCCAGTGCGACACTCAGCCGCCAGTCCATACCCAGCGGGGCGAAAAAAGGTTCCGTCGCTTTTCCGATTTTTCCCAGATAGCTCTGCTCTAGCAATTTTGCCTGAAGTTCATTTTCAAGCTGCTGTTTGTGTGTACTATCCTGCGTCTGTTCTATCTTTGTCTGATACGCTTTTTCGAGCTCCGGATATTTTGGATAGTTACTCGCGAACCAGACCAGCACCGATGCCGCGAGGATAAACGTACCCGCTTTTTGCAGATACATCTTCGCCTGTGAATAGACAGTATGCCATAACAGGCGCAAAGAGGGCCAGCGGTATTTGGGCATCTCCATCACAAACGGTTCATCCTCTCCTTTAAATACCAGTATATTTAAAATCTTCGCGGCAAAAAGCCCGATCATCGCACCGGTAAGATAAATCAAAAAGAGCATATTTCCCGCTATACTCTGGTCAAAAAAGGCTGCCGTAAAGAGAACATAGATAGGCAGTCGCGCCCCGCAGCTCATGAAACCGATGATAAAGAGCGTCAGCAACCTGTCTTTTTCGTTTTTCAGCGTTCTTGCCGCCATATATGCCGGTACGGAACAGCCGAAACCGGTGACCAGAGGGATAAAACTTTTTCCATGGAGCCCGAACTTATGGAAAAACCCGTCCAGCAGAAAGGAGACACGGCTCATATAGCCCGTTGTCTCCAGCAGTGCGATCCCCAGAAAGAGTATCAGGATATTTGGCAAAAACATGATCACCGCCCCCACACCGGCGATCATACCGTCGGAGATCACAGAACCAAGCTCCCCGGTGCCGAAGATATCCTTTGCTTTATCGCCAAGCACTGTGAAAAACTGATCGATATAATCCATCGGAATCGCACCAAACTCAAACGTCAGCTGAAAAAGCCCCCACATCAGAAACAAGAAAATAGGGATACCGAAATATTTGTTGATCAGTATATCATCGATCTTTTCGGTCAGCGTCTTCTCTTTGCGTTTTTCGACACGCATCACTTCAAGTGCCGCACCTCTGGCAAACGCCAGCCGTTCATCTTCGAAAATCTCCTCAAGATCTTTGGTACCGTAGTGGATATAGAGATGGCTCAGCGCCTCCCTGATGATCGGCAAAAGCTCGATCCAGACCGGCTGATCATGAAGATACTGATAGATCGCTTTGTCCTCTTGAAGCAATTTAACCGCAACATTTTTATAGGGGATCTTACACTGAAACTTCTTCTCTTCGAGAAACTGCACGATCCGCGCGATCTCCTCTTCGATCACGTCACTGTAGACGATCTTCGACTCGGTTGCCGGTTTGCGGTACACTTCTACGATCGCCTCTTCCAGTGCTTTGATGCCCTCCCCTGTCGCGGCGGAAGTTTTGACAACCGGTACACCGAGGATATCGCTCAACTGCTTTGCGTCGATATGGATACCCTCTTTCTCGGCTTCGTCCATCATGTTGAGCGCTATCACCATCTTTTTGCCTGTCTCAAGCAGTTCTGCTGTCAGAAGCAGATTTCTTTCCAGATTGGTCGCGTCAACGACGTTGACGATGAGATGGTAATCTTCCTCTTCGATAAACTTTTTCGTTACACGCTCTTCGATCGTATAGTCATTCAGTGAGTACGCGCCGGGAAGATCGATGATATGTATTTCATAATCCCGACATTTCACTTCGTCACAGTAGTTGAAAACGACTTCTGTCTTCTCTACTGTTACACCGCTGAAGTTTCCCACTTTCAGCTTTGCATCGCTGATGGCATTGATCAGCGAACTCTTTCCTACATTCGGCTGCCCTGCAAGGGCAACGATAATCTTATCCATTTTGACCTCAGTCGTTTTATTGTTGAAGAATTGTAACCCAACTTATCTTAAAGATAAGTTAATATTGAAAATCTTTTTCAATATCTATTTAAACGCTATTTTCAGTAAAGTTTTTTCCATCCATGACGATATAAGTGAAAGATAACTTAACCAAGGAAACCAAAATGCACAAAAAATTCTTTATTCTCATCACAACAATCATCCTCTCCTCCTCCAGCGTCTATGCCCAAAACAGAGTAGACTACAGAGAGATACAACAACAAGTTATGCAAAAGGACAGAGACACTCTGGCTGACTCCAGAGATCAAAGAGCCGCCAAACTGGAAAGAGCATCTGAAGTTATAACTGTAAGTTCACTCACACAAAGAGAGGAGCGACACCAGGCAGCGCAACTTCGCAGACGTGATCGTCTTTTAGATCATTATGCCTCATTTTAGAGAGAGATTTAATATTTTTATGTTAGAGTAGCGCAAGATATTATTATCCCCGCTACTCGGAAGGAACTTGATGTACAAACTCTATTTTAAAACACTTTTTTTGCTAACGACACTCTTTGTCTTTTATATGGCGATCACTTCTCATGATATTTCATTTATCGACAATCCCTATGAAGACAAGATGAAACACTTTATGGCGTTTTTCACACTCTCCCTGCTACTAAACCGATCCTCATCCAGATACGACGCACGCATCCGCAATGTCACAGCACTGTTACTGTTCGGTATTTTTATAGAGATCGTTCAGTCATTTCTGCCCTATCGTGACGCCAGCGTCTATGATGTCATCGCCGATCTGGGAGGCATACTCTCTTTTCAGGCAGCGCTAAGCAGTTTCAGATATCTCAGAGATCTACTGACACCCCGACCGGTTGTATAAAGGTAACACTCTCAGTTCAAGCACCCGACTCTTTACAGGGCGAACCGCACTTTGATTCCCCTGACTTGAGGGAATTGCCCAAAAGATCAGAGCTCCCGCACCTTGAACTTTCTGTTTTTGATTTTTCCCTGTTGCAATCCCTCCAGCGCTTTGCGAAAGAGCCCCTTCTCCACGGCGACATACGCGTCATAGTCAAAAATATCTATCTTGCCCACAACATCTTTGCTTAAACCGATCTCTTTGCAGAGGGTTCCCAAGATATCTCCCGCACGAAGTTTGTTTCTCTTTCCGCCGCGGATCGCGATGGTTTTCATCTTTGCAGTAAGCCGCAAAGTTTCATTGATCGCTTCTTCATGAAGTTGCTCAATCGGCTGCTGCGTAAACTCTGCGAGTTTGTGTTTTTCGCCGGTTGTGAGCAGTGTCACCGCTTTGCCGCTTTTGCCTGCTCTGCCCGTGCGTCCTGTGCGGTGGATATAGTCCTCCTTTTTACGGGGCAATCCGTAGTTTATAACCATCTCCACACGCTCGATATCCAGACCTCTGGCTGCCACATCAGTCGCGACCAGTATCCGGATACTGCGGTTTGCAAACTGTAGCAGGGTTTCGGTGCGCTCATACTGCTCCAGATCGCCGTGCAGGTCGAGTGCCGAAAAACCTGCTTCTCTCAGAAAATCGGTCAGCTCCATCACTTCCGCTTTTGTGTTGGCAAAGAGGATCGCCGACTCCGGCTGATAAAACTGCAAGACCTTCACCAGCGCTTCCTTCTGCACCTCACGATCCACTGCGTAAAAAACCTCTTCAATCACTTCCGCACTATGTTCCGAGGCAACTTTGATCTGTAAAGGATCGTTCATGAACTTCTGTGAGAGGCTTTTGATCTCAGGCGGAAATGTCGCGGAAAACAGCAGCGTCTGCCTGCTTTGGGGAACGCGGGAGAGAATCTTCTCTATATCTTCAAAAAATCCCATATCCAGCATTCTGTCCGCTTCATCGAGTATGACGGTGTGGATTTTACCGAGTTTGAGTGTCTGTTTGCTCAGGTGATCGCGTATGCGTCCCGGCGTTCCCACGATGATGTGGGCGCCGTGTTCGAGTGACTGCATCTGCGGTCGCATCGGCATCCCTCCGCTGAGTGTCAAAATCTTCAGGTTCTTTTTCCAGCGTGCCAGTCTGCGCAGCTCTTTTGCCACCTGATCCGCCAGTTCACGTGTCGGACAGAGCACCAGCCCCTGCGGATCGCTACTTGAGATATCTATCTTCATGATAAGGGGGATCCCGAAAGCCGCTGTTTTACCGCTACCCGTTTTTGCCTGTGCGATCAGATCTCTGCCCTCCAGCGCGGCAGGCAGGCTCTTTGCCTGAATCTCCGTCATAGCATCAAATCCGAGTTCATGAAGATTGTCAGTCAGAGCAGCGGGCAGTCCCAGTGTTTCAAATAGTTGTTTCAAAGTGTGATATTTCCTATAAATTCTATCTCTTCAGTGACGATCACTGCATCGAAACAGTAATCGAGATCGAGGTGTTTTTTCTGCATATAGATCATCGCGGTTTTGATGATCCTGGAGAGTTTGGAAGGGGTGATTTTATAGACCGGTTCCCCCTCCCCGCTTTTGACTTCGACAAAGTGCAGCGTATCTTCATGAAGTGCGATGATGTCTATCTCCCCGAAACGGGAGTGGTAGTTACGGTCGATGATCTCAAAGCCGCGCTCTTGCAAAAAAGCGCAAGCCCGCGCTTCAGCGAAATCGCCCTTTTCTCTACTCAATACAGACCTTGACCGATTTAAAACGCGCGGTTTTGGTCAGTTCGTCGGCTTCATCCCCGAAAAGGAAGTTGATTTTGCTTTTGGCGTGGTGGAAGGAGACAAAGAGTGTGCCCTGCCTCACCTGATCGGTCAGTTTGTATTTGAGCGGTTCGCTTTTGCCGTAGCGGGATTTGAGCACAACTCTCTCTTTGCCTTCGACATACGACGCATCCTCTTTTGAGATCAGCACCACATCTTCGCTGTGACGTTTGAGCAGTTTCGGACTCTCTTTGGTCTGGGCGGCGTTGTTGTAGTGGGCAATCACCCGTCCCGTCGTCAGGTAAAAGTGTTTGCGCTTTTCATGAAGCAGTTCACGCACCATACCGCGTAAAAACCACGGTTTGTAACGCAAAGCTGCCAGACCGTCTTTGGTACGAAAACTGTCGATATGCAAGATGGGTGTCTCCTCTTCAAAAACAGGCCACTGCAAACCGGATACCCTCTTCTGGGTCAGTTTGTCATAACTCGCTCCCGAAAAACGTTTCGGCGCTGCTACCTGGACTTCATCCCATATATCCCGGCTGCTTCGGTACCCCATATCTTCGCCCAGCGCTTTTGCGATTCCCTGGATCACTTCCCAGTCATCGGGCAGATCATTTTCGATCAGCGGCTGAGAGAGATGCATCCGTCTCTCGGCATTGATATAGATGCCTGTTTTTTCATACCCGCTTTTCACGCCGAAAACCACATCTGCAAATCCGGTGATCTCATTGTCAAAGAGTTCGTTGACCACCAGCATCTCCAGCTTCTCCAGTGCACGGTGGATTTTGGTCTGATTGGGGTGGATATGAGCGATATCTTCCCCCATGTTGAAGAGTACCTTGATCTCGCCTTCACCGATAGCATTGATAATATCGGGTGTCTTTTTTCCCTCTACCAGAGGCTTTTCATAGTCGGGGTTATAATAGGGAAGACACCCCATGTCACACGTTCCCTGTACATTGTTCTGTCCCCGAAGCGGCATGAGTCCTGCACCCTCTTTGCCGATGTTTCCGGTCAAAACGGCAAGATTGCAGATCGCCGCGGCGGCATAGGAGCCGTCCAGATGCTCAGTAATCCCAAGCCCCCACAAGATCAGCGACCGCTTTGCCGCATACTCTCTGGAGATCTGTTTGATCATCTCTGTCAGATAGGTATAGCCCTTGACTTTTTGGAAAAACTCCGGATCGGCATAGGGATCGTTCATGATCTCTCTTTTATACGCATCAAAACCTCTGGCGCGTTTCTGCACAAAAGTGCTGTCATAGAGTTCTTCCGAGATAATCGTATGCGCCATCATATTTAAAACCATCAGATTGGTTTCAAATGGGATAATCGCATTGTACTTCGCACTCTTGGCAAGGGGGATCGTCCGTACGTCAAACAGAGCAAGCCCCGCCCCCTTTTTGACAGCGGAGATGATCTTATTCGCCACAATAGGATGCCCCTCTGTGGTGTTGGAACCGATCACGATCATGAACTCCGCTTTGTGGATATCCCTGAACGGATTGGTCGCCGCACCTTCCCCGATGATGGAGCGCATCCCTTTGAGCGTCGGTGCGTGGCATACTCTGGCACAATTGTCTATATGGGGTGAGCGCAGTACCTCGCGTGTAAATTTCTGAAAGACATAGGAGCTTTCGCAGTTTCCGCGCGCCCCGCCGATGGAGGCAAACGCAAAGTTACCGTACTGCATCCTGACCTGTTGTATTTTCCAGGCGATCAGGAGATATGCTTCTTCAAGTGACGGATGAATATAACCTTGATTATCGACGCGGTAAGACGCAAGCATGGTGCGGATTTTTGACGGCAAAAAGAGGGAGTGTTTGTCCAGAAAAGATTTTTTGATCTTGACCTTGCCGAGTCTGTTGGCGGAAGATGCAAAGTCAAAGCCGTATTTCCCTTTGACACACAGCTTTCCTTCGCTGACTTCGCCGTCAGGACGTGCGGAGACTTTGAGGATAGTATTGTTTTCGACTTCTGCCGCGATATCGCACCCGACACCGCAATATGCGCACACAGAGTCGGTCAGCATCGTTACTCCTCGATCCGGATCATCGCAATCTTCGTATCGATATGCGACAACGCTTCGATCTCGGAGATGGCATTTAGTATCGCCTTCTCCCGACAGCGGTGCGTGGCGCATAGCAGGGTAGCTTTTCGTTCATTGTCAGAGGGACGCTGCAAAAACGTTTCGATAGAGATACCGTTTTCGCCGAGCACTTTCGCGATACTCGCCAGTACACCCGGAGCATCGTCCACCAGCATACGCAGATAGTATTCGCTCTCGATCTCCTCTTTGGGAAGCAAAGAGAGTTTTTCGCTTTCAAACGGCTTCTTAAATCCCAGCATCGGCGAACTCTGCCCTGCCCGGACAATCTCGACAATATCTGAGATGACAGCACTTGCCGTCGCGTCTCCCCCGGCACCGGGACCGTAGTAGAGTGTCTCACCCACACAGTCTCCGATCACACTGACGCCGTTCATGACACCGTCGATCTTGGCGATCATCCGCTCTTGTTTGATCAATACCGGATGCACACGCAGTTCGATCTTGTCGTCCAGTTTTTTCGCGATAGCAAGCAGTTTGATACTGTAGCCGAACTCCTTGGCAAAATCGATATCATCCTGGTTGATCTCCTCGATACCCTCGATCAAAATATCTTCCGGTTTGGCATCGATCCCATACGCGATAGAAGCCAAAATCAGCAGCTTGTGCGCCGCATCGAAACCACCGACATCAAATGTCGGATCTGCCTCCGCATATCCCAGTTTCTGCGCTTCATGAAGTACCGCTTCGTAACTGACACCTTCGTTCATCATCCGCGTCAGCATATAGTTGCAGGTACCGTTCATGATACCTTTGATCGCCACTATCTGGTTGGCACTCAACCCCACTTTCAGCGCGTTGATAATCGGAATACCGCCCGCGACACTCGCTTCGTAGCCGATAGGGATATCTTTGGCGATCGCCTGGAGATCGAAACGGTGATACGCCAGAAGCGCTTTGTTTGCAGTCACTACCGCTTTGCCGCGCGAAAGTGCCTTTTTAACGATCTCATACGGCAAATCGATACCGCCCATCAATTCGACAATGATGTCGATCGAATCATCTTCCAGAATCTCGTCGATATTGTCTGTCAATGGTATATCAACATTGCGATCTTTTTCAAGGTTACTGACAGCACCTTTGACGACAACAATCTCTTTCCCCGCTCTCGCACTGATAATTGCCTTGTTTTTCTGCAATATATTGGCGACACTCGCTCCGACCGTTCCGACACCGATGATTCCGACTCTGATCATTTGGTCTCCTCTTTTTTCAGTGTGTTGAGATATTTTTTGATATTTCTTGCTGCCTGACGGATACGTTTTTCATTTTCAATCAATGCGATACGTACATACTGATCGCCATGTTCACCAAACCCTATACCGGGACTTACCGCTACTTTGGCTTCTGTAAGCAACTCTTTAGAAAACGCCATACTGCCCATCCCCTTTTCCAGAGCGACATCCGGAAGTTTCGCCCAGACAAACATCGTAGACTGCGGCTTTTCGATATGCCATCCCGCTTTGTCAAACGCTTCACAGAGTACATCTCTGCGTTTGCGATACTTTTCGATGATATCGTTTTGACACTCTTGCGGTCCATCCAGTGCGATTGTCGCCGCTACCTGAATCGGCGTAAACATACCATAGTCAAACCATGACTTGATCTTCTGCAATGCGCCGATCAGTTTGGGATTGCCTACAAAAAATCCGACCCGCCAGCCTGCCATGTTGTAACTTTTGGAGAGGGTAAAACTCTCCACCGCCACATCTTTTGCACCTTCCACTTCCAGGATCGAGGGGGTTTTATATCCGTCAAATGTAATATCTGCATAGGCGATATCGCTGATGATATAAAAACGCTCTTTTTTCGCAAGTGCCACGAGTCTTTCGTAAAAAGGTTTTTCCACTGTAACGGTGGTGGGATTGTGCGGAAAGTTGACAACGACATATTTTGGTTTGGGCATCGACTCTTTAAAGGCTTTTTCGAGATTGGCAAAAAAGACCTCTTCGTCGAGTTCATACTTTTCGTTCCAGACCAGCGGTGTAGTGACGACATTGCCGCCGGCGATGATAAAGGCGTGTGTATGGATAGGATATGCCGGTTCCGGCACAATCGCGACATCTCCCGGATTGGTGATCGCCTGTGCCAGGTGCACATACCCCTCTTTAGATCCCATCGTCGCAACAGCTTCTGTCTCAGGATCGAGATCGACACCGTATTTGCGTTTGTACCAGTTGCAGATCGCCAGACGGAGCTTATAGATCCCTTTGCTTGCCGAATAACCGTAGTTTTTCGGTTTCTGCGCCGCTTCGATCAGTTTTTTGACGATATGTTCGGGAGTCGGTCCATCAGGATTACCCATACTAAAATCGATAATATCCTCACCGGCACGTCTCGCTTTCAACTTGATCTCATTGATCTCGGCAAAAACATAGTTTGGTAGTCTATTGATTGTGTTAAATTGTATTTCATCAAACATTAAAATTGTTTCCTGTCAATTAGTCGTATAGTTCATATACGTATATTTATGTATATATAAAATTTTGATTTATTTGCGATTAGCGAGGTAAACGGTCAGCCCGTGACCCAAGTTTTCAAGGGTGTAGAGATCACTGACTTTCATATACCATGCATCTACGGGTACTTTCAACTGAACATTATAACTTTTTCTATCTTTTGAAAAGTTATCGAGCACATTGAGATAGCGATCATAAAAGACTATATCGGGATGCCATCGGTTTGCACGGGAGCTGTTAATCGCTACGACCCTGACTTTGGAGACATTGATCCAATAGGGTTCAAGAGGCTTGGGAAGGTGTACTTTTTTATGATAAGGTAAGTGGTCAGGAACCAGATTGATATGAGAGATATCGACAAAATAGCGCCAGTTTGAAACAGAGAAGCGTTTTATCTTCACGATCTGTGCATCTTTTCGCCCAAAATTTTCAGCAATCATAATCGGATCGGGCGCACTTGCGGCATAAACCGCTACTTTGTACATAAATCCGCTTCTGTCATGAATCACTTTTTGGACATCGATCCGGCTATACCCCAACTCATTTAAAGCAGATTTCACCAGTCGAATAAAAGCCACAGGGTATTTTTGTCTGGTCGCAAAGCTCAAAACGATCTGAGTACTACGCGAAGTCTTTACATGAAGTAAATTGTTCTCTTTTAAAATCGCCAGCACACGAGGATAATCCAAATGCCCTCTTGTGTAAAAACTTTTCGGGTTTTTAAAAAGTGTTCTGATGATCTTCTGGTTGGCGATATACGTATTTTTACCGGTTATATTTTCAATCTCTTTGTAAAACGAAGCAGCATGCAGCACCCCTGCAAATATCAAAGATATGAAAACGATGCTAATCTTCACCAGGTTATTCCTTTGCTATACTCTTTAAACTCACTGTTTGTAATCTCCATAATATCACCATCTTTATAAATAAAACGCACAGGTCCTTTTCCTCTGAAACGATATGAGTATCCGTCATTGTAAATCTCAAACTCTTTCTGACCTACAACAATCAACTGCGGACGTGTAGAGTTCAGGCGCAGCAGATTTCTGATCAGAAAATCTTTTTTACTGTAATCATCCAGGTAAATGATACCTACCCAGCTTTTTCTATGCGGTACGATATATAACTTACTCTTGATCACCTTTGGCGGACTCTTTTTTCTCTCTTTTACGACAACCGGGTCTATTTTCGGAACAACACTTTTACGTATAGTGCTTTTTTTCGCAACTTTCTCCTTTTTCTCTATCGCGTGCTCTGTTACAGCCGATACGGGAGACGGCACAGTAGCAGCAACAGCGACCGTACTCTCAGAGGGTCTGATTTGTGTCTTGTTCTCCTCTGTCTGCACTGTAGTAGTAGCTGTAGTAGTAGTTGTTGTGTTTGTATCTTCCAGTGTGAGATTGTACTCCTGAACCATCTGTTTGACCATTTGATCCAGATCCAGATCATCGTTTTTGATAGCAGATTCACTGTTTTTATCGACGGTACGCTCCATGGAAGCGCCTTCTTTTGTCGCTGCATCAGTTCTATGAAGGGGTGAAACCCGCGGTGAGTCTATGATCTCTTCATCCTGCGAAAAATCCACTTTTTGCGTTTCATAGTCTGTCAGATTTTTCTCCGCTTCTATCACGACATCTGTATTTATATCCGGAGATGTAACTTGCCGCTCAGGGTCAAATGCACCCGATTCACTTGTATCTCTGGTCATAAAGTACCAGCCCGCAACAAGAAGTAAAAGTGCCGGTACACCCAGGACGATATACTTTTTCCAACTATTTTTCTCTTCGATCTTTGGTTGAACGACCAACTCACGCTTCTCTTGCTTATTTTGCTGGGCATAAGTGAGGTAAGCGTTTTTGAGATCATCCAGTTTGACAGGATACTCTCTCTCGAGTATCTGTATAAATCCTAACGCCCTGGTTTTATTGATATTGGTAAAATCCTCATCAAGAAATGCGGCAAGATCAGCTTCATTGATAAAAGTTTTATTGGAAACTTTTTTCAATCCGATCTCTTTGAGGTAAGCGACAGACTCTTCCAGTATCGCGGATTTAGAGTCAGAATCAGAAGATGTTAGCTCCTGCTCCTCTTTTCTTTCCGCTTTTTGCTCTTTGGATTGCGCACTGTCTCGACCTGTACTCTTTCGCGTTCTTCGACGCGGTTTCGTCGTTTCTGACTGCTCTTTTTTTTCTATATCTTCGTTTCTCTTTTCGTCCATTTCATCTCATCCTGTCACATAAAATCGCTGTTGCCACACTGACATTGAGCGAATCAAATTCTCTTTCCATCTTAATCGCTATCTTCCTGTCACACTTTTGTACGATGCGCGCAGGCAAACCCTCGCCTTCGCTGCCCATCACCAACGCTTTTTTTTCGGGGAAAGTCATATTTCTGACATCCTCTCCATCCATGGTTGCCGCGTAGGTCGTAAACCCTGCCTGCTTCAGTTCGTTGATGAGCGTCGCGGTATCATGAAACAGTACCACAGGCATATCAAATATCGCACCGCTACTGGTTCGCACAAGTGCTTCCATCGGAACCGTCTTCACACCCGATACGATGATCGCGTCTGCACCCAGCGCATACGCACTGCGGATAATGGCTCCGATATTTCCTACATCGGTTATTCCCTGCAAAACAACAACAAAATCACCTTTTTTTACATCATGAAATGAAGCAAAACCGATTTCTGAAATCTTCAGAAACATTCCCTGATGGTTTCCGCCGCGCGCCATCGCCTGCGCTTTTTTGGTATCGAGCCGGACGACGGGTTTTCCCAGCCCTGTTATCTTTGAAAAAAGTTTTTTATCTACCTCTTTTGCAAGATAGACCTCTTCCACCAGAGAAGGGTATTTTTCCAAAATGTATAAAAAAACTTGCTTTCCGTATATTATCATAAATCGATTTTACTATAAAAGAATTAACAAGGGGCTAAATCATTTCCTGATAGCACTGTTTCGGGGACTTTCCGGTGATTTTGGCGATCAGTTTGGCTGCCTGCTTTTTAGGTAAATCAAGTTTGACTATATCTTCCACACTGATTACACCTAACTCTTTTTTATCACTATTTATCACAACGACCCATTCACCTTTAATATTTTGAATTTTTAATATCTTCAGAATCTCTTCGGCACTGCCTCTGAACTGCTTCTGGTGCAGCTTAGTCGCCTCTTTGATCAAAAAAAGCTCTCTTTTTGCATCTATGTTACAAATCTGCTCAATCAGCTTCACAATCCGATGTGGTGACTCATAGAGAATCGTCACAAAACCATTATACATCGCTTCATGAAGTGCATTTTGGCGATTGCTGCCCTTGTGCGGCAAAAAGCCGTAAAAGAGAAACCGATTGTCACAAAATCCGCTCGAGGCGTATGCCAGAAGTGCTGCATTGGCACCGGGCAGGACATCGTACGTTATCCCCTCTTTCTGTGCATAACGCACCAGTTCACACCCCGGATCTGAAACACCCGGCATACCTGCATCACTGACATAGACAACCTCGTCTTCAAACATTTCGGGAGACAATCCGTCAATAACCTCTTTTTCATTATGGGAGTGCATGGAGATGAACTTTTGTTCATGAGGAGGATCGATCAGCTGACGCTCTTTTAAAAGGGTGATGAGTTTTTTAGTAACACGGGTATCTTCGCAAAGTAGGAGTTTAGCAGCCTCGAGGAGTTTTAAACTCCTCAGAGAGATATCTTCGAGATTCCCGATAGGCGTGGGAATAAAGTGAAGCATTATTTATTCACGCTTTTTGAGCAAAAGCCCAAAAAGCTACGTTAGCACTAGGCTCTCTTCGGCAGAGTGCCCAAGCGACTTGTCGCTTTTTTATATACACTTATTTCAGATTATATTTTTTCTTAAACTTCTCGACTCTACCGGCAGCATCGACAATCTTCTGGCTACCTGTAAAGAACGGGTGACATTCGTTGCAGATATCGATTCTCATCTCGGGCGTATTTGACATCGTCTCAAAACTATTGCCGCAAGCGCAAGAGACTTTGCATTCCATATATTCCGGGTGAATACCTTTTTTCATTTTCTAATCCTTCTTTTTTCTTGCATACGATAACAAGAGTTTGGGTTTTTTAAGTGCGTGATTATACTAAAACAAGTTTATTTTAAGCTTAAAAAAAAGATAAAGTGAAAGAAATAGGCACTAAACGCAAAATAAGGGCGGTTCATCTACCCGTGAGGCTTCTGCTCAAGAAAACACAGCGCTAGCGTAGTCAAACGGATTTTGCTCGTATGACGTGTGAAAATATAAGGATAAAAAACAGCAGACCAAAAAAATCGGTCTACTGCCATATAGGGGGAGGGGAACCATAAGTATAACAGAAAATAAAATTTAAATCAAGAGTTTTGCGGCGATTGCCACCGCTGCTGTTTCACTTTTGAGTATCAAATCTGTTTTCAGCCCTATCTTGTACCTGTTTTGTAACTTTTCACGTTCAACATCGCTAAATCCGCCTTCACATCCGATCAAGACCGACTCAAGCGCACCCCACTCTTTCTCACCGCCAAAATCGAGTACGGCAAAATCTTTGTATTTTCCCAACATATCATCCAAACTATTTAAAACTTCGATTTTTGGCAGATGGATTCTACCGCACTGCTGGGCAGAGTTGATCAAGATTTTACGCATACGCTGCATATCTATCTTAAAATTTTTCTGACTGCGCGAACAATAGACAAAAGAGATTTTCGTGACACCCAGCTGGTTGAGCACAGGCAGCGTTTTTTCGATAGTTTTCGGATCGATAACACACCAGATCAAGTGCAGCGCTTTTTGCTCAGAGATGACTTTCCGGGAATCCTGTAAGACAAGAAACGCATCTCTTTTATGAACTTCTGTGACCCGATAATCGTAAAAAGTATCATCTTCCAGATTGCAAAGTGTCAGGATATCGCCTTCATGAAAGCGACGCACTTTGAAAAGGTATTTGTGGTTTTCTCCCTCTATCTTTACTGTTTCAGCGCCTGCATCCTGATCATAGAGAAACTGCATACATCACCGCCGTGACGCCGAGTATGATCAGGATATCCGTGATGTACTTGCGTTTTGCATACATCTTGAAAAGCTTCTGCGACTCGATATCTCTTTCCCTTGTACGCTTGAACACCTGATGCAGCTTCGCACTCGTAAAGATGATCCAGCTCAGCGCACCGATCATCATGATCACCTGCCATGTCACCTCCATCCCCGTCGCACCAAACACGACCAGTCCGGTGAAAAAGAGTGCCGCCAGCATAAAGTAGTACTGCAACGCCACACTCTCCACACGATTGGAAAAACCGCGAAAATCAACTCAGCACCGCGATCAGCAACACCAGCCCTATAAAGATGCGATGCAGCATCAACGCCATCGAGATAAGATCATTCATAGCTTCCATAAATACGGACTCTCCTGTTTTTGCCGATATTATAGCAAAGTGTGTTGAATAGTAACGGTATACGCTTTATAGGAGCACTTTCCCCCCCCCACACCGATCAATACTCTGAAAATTTCTCAAAAATGGATTTTATCCACCCTACGAAGCTTTTGCAATGGTATGGAATGTGCTAAAAGTGCTAGTAAAGTAATGATACATAAGGAATAAACTCATGAGAAATAGTATCTTGACCATAACATTTAGTATTTTAGTTAGCTTAAGTACAGCATATGCCTGGAAAGTTGATTACGATGGTACCACGCAAATGAAACTAACAGATACAGGAAGATTATGGATAGGAGCGGATGGGAAATATGGTAAACCCAAGATGGCTGTTACAACAACAGAAAATGATGAAGATCGTGCACTTGATGTACGTGCTGAAAAAGCAACTGACAGGGATAATTTCGGAGTAGTAGCTACAGCATCTGGAAATGGTGCACCTAAAAATATTGCATTATATGGGTGGGCATCGGAAGGCGATAAAAATTATGGACTTTATGTTGATAGTGGTTATGGATACTTTGCAGATAAGGTAGGAATAGGAACGGATACTCCAACTGCAAACTTAGTAGTTTCAGATACATCACCGTCGGTAACTATTGAAGCAACAGATTCAAGTGGTAATGCTTACTTAAAATTTATTGAAGGAGAAAATGGTACGAATGGTATTCAATTTGATTATGATAGTGATAATAATAAGCTATGGATTAAAAATAATAGTGATGATGCTATTATAGCTTCTTTTAGACGATCAGGTAGTGAACTTTTTCGTGTCAATGGTGAAATGAGGGCAACTGCTTACAATACTGACTCTGATAAAAGACTCAAAAAAGACATAAACCCTATTGAAAATCCATTAGACAAAGTTTCTCAACTTAGAGGTATTACATACAGATGGAAAGATACAAATAAATCTCAACATATACAAATGGGGTTTATAGCGCAAGAAGTAGAAAAGGTAGTTCCAGAGATTGTATCGAAACCAGATAGTGCTGATGAATTTTATAGTATGGACTATAGTAAACTCACAGCCCTTCTGGTTGAGTCCATAAAAGAGTTAAAAAAACAAAATAACGCACTAAAAGAGCTAGTATGTCAAGATCATCCTGATGCGGATATTTGTACCGATACTAAAAAGTAAATTTTAGATGAAGCTGCTGTTTAGATTTTTACTTTTATCACTCTTCTTTGTCACATATGCACAGGCTTGCGACTCTTCGATGAGTGAATCACACGTGCAAAATTGTGAAAACCATACTGTTGATGTAGAAAATCATGATGCTGTATGTTGTACTATGCCAATACCAATTGCAGACTACCATTTTGATAGATGCATATGGGATGGAACAGCTGGTGAAGTGATTGATAGTAGCGGTAATGATCTCAATGCGACTGATGTAAATGGAACCACTCTTACAGATGGTAAAATCAA
>QNZT01000111.1 GCA_003978455.1 Sulfurospirillum sp. | reverse complement strand
TTACAGGTACTGGCGCTGGTGATCATCATCAACTTTCCGCAGATCGTGCGGTGGTTTGTATAAATGGGATCAAGCCGATACCGCTGCGTGCATACTCTTTTTACACCTATCTATTGTCCCCGTCACCGGTTCGCACAATCCCTCAAGATAGATCGTGAAAACCGCTCCCTCAGCACTGTTTTCCACTTCGAGTCTGCCACCCATATTTTTTTCGATAATCACCTTGGACATATAGAGCCCTAAACCGGTCCCTTCTCCCTGAGATTTTGTCGTGAAGTAGGGTTCAAAGATACGCTCTGACAGATGCTTCGGGACACCGCCGCCGTTGTCTTTGACCGACACCCGCTCCTTTTCAAGCACAATCTCGATCATACCGTCTTCTCTGCGGCTACGCCGAATCGCATCGGCGGCATTGTTGATCAGATTGAGAATCACCTGCTGAAACTCACGCCTGTAGCCTGTAACACAGAAATCCTCCCCGACGATCCGAATACCGATCTTTCTGTACCGAAGCTGCGCTTTTTGGATCGATATCGTCATCTCAATCGACTCTCTTACAAAAAAACACTCTTTGACTTTGTCGATACGGTAAAAGTTTCGGAAATCATCGATCGTTTTGCTCATGAAACGGATCACTTTGCTGTTCTCTTCGATAAACGCTGCGATAAACGCCCTGTCGATCAGCCCCTCTTCGTAGTCGTCATCCAGATTCTGAATATTGATATTGAGCATATTGAGCGGCTGTCGCCACTGGTGGGCGATCGCACCGATCATCTCTCCCATCGACGCCAGTTTGCTCTGCTGCAAAAGCATCTGATCTTTGCGGCGTATATCTTCAACCTGTTCACGTACCCTCTTTTCCAGCTGAGCGTTAAGGCTCTGTAGATCGTACTGCAACCGCTTCATATCGGAGATATCGATAATCGTCGAAAGACGTATCTGCTCCCCTTTCCAGAAGATATTTTTCCCTTTCAGTATGGCATCGAACTCACTCCCGTCTTTACGCATCACCCTCGCCTCGTAAGGTGCCTGATCTGCCACGCGCATCTTCGCTCTGACCAATTCGCGTGAACTGCTACTGATAAACTCTGATGCGTGTTTGCCGATCATCTCATGATGGGGATATCCAAATAGTGCGCTTGCGATACGGTTGGTGCGCATACAGTATCCCTCTTTGTCAAATATCAAAATCCCTTCCATCGTAGATTCCATCAAAATCTCCAGCTCCAGCAGAGAGAGGGTAAGTTCTTTATTTTTTTTGACAGTAGCAAGATAGGCGTGGAAGAGCAGCAGCACTACCAGTCCAAACACCCCCAGCCAGCGCCAGAGCAGTTTGTGATCGGATAGCTCCGGTACACGCCGGTGTATCCACTCCTCCACCATCTCATCACGTTGTTCCGCATCGATTGTATGGACCGCTTTTTGCAAGATCCTATAGAGTCTCTCATCCCCCTTCCTGACGGCACACCCCAGGGATACGGTATCTTCGAGGGTACGGTTGATTTTGACCGTACCAAGATAATATTTTCGTATTTCATAATTGAGTACAGGCAATAGTCCCACATAACCGAACACTGCACCGCGTGCCAGCAGTCGCATACCTTCGGCGGTATGCTTCACTTCAACAATCCGAAACTGAGGATAACGCTTATGAAACCATGCTTTCATACCCGACCCCTGCAACAGAGCGATTTTTCCACTTCCGTGATACTTCAGATCGGTAATATAAGGTTCATCCATGCGTGTCGCTATCGCAGGTGTAAAGGAGAAGAGTCTGTCGGTCAGGCGTACCGCTTTTTTCTCTTCTTCGACAGCCGTTTCAGGAAATAGCACGCAGAAGTCGCATCTGCCGCGCTCCAGTGCACGGTTACGCTCCGAAAGCGACCCTGAAGGGACAAAAGAGATCGGCACACCGATCAGCCTACCGATCTCTTTTGCCAGATCCATCCCAAGACCGCCGTAGAGCGTGTTAGCATACTTTTCAAACGGCATCCAGTCTGAAGCGACACAAAGTTTCAACCCGTTTTTACGCAAAAGATAGCTCTTCTCACGGGTATCGAGTAGTATGCCGTGCGTTCCTTTCGGTCGGTAGATCATATCGTCAAGAGCACTCTCAGTAGCAGAGTTGATGCCGAGCAGACGGTAGGTATTGGCGATCTCACGCAGACGTATGGGGTCTATATGTCCGAGTGGAACCCCCTTTTTATAAGCAAGTTTTTTGAGTACTTTCGCTTCGTAGCGCAGTGCTGATTCTGATTTGTGCAAGGTATTGTATTTTCGTAAAATCACGGAAACCGTCTCGTCGATATGTGCAAAAGCGTACTGCCAACCCATGATCGACGCTTTGTAAAAGTTTTCAACCAGATCGGGATGAGACCTGGCAAACTTGTGCGAAGTATAGAGCATATCTCCGTAAAAATCAAAGCCGTAATCTCTGGGATTGAAGATCGATGAAGCGTACCCTCTCTCTTTCAGTACAAAAGGCTCATTGGAGAGATACGCACTGATAAAATCCGCCTTACCGTCGATGAGCTCTTCGGGCGTAAAGGTGTGCCTGATCAGCGTAAAATCATATTTGCTGATCCCCTCGGATTTGAGCATCGCCATGATCGACGCCATATCCGCCATCAGACTTGACACCATCACTTTTTTCCCTTTGATATCCTTCAGGGAACGGATATCGCCCCGTTTGAGTGACTGCAAGACAAAAGGGGAGGATTGAAAAATCGCCGCCAGAAGCAACAGATCTTTATCAGATTGGAGTATCAAAGAAGAGCACCCTGTGGCAAATGCCGTTTTACCCGAAACAACATCCGACACGGCATCGGTTTTGTCACTATACTCCAAAAACGTGACATCCAGCCCCGCCTCTTTGTAAAACCCCTTCTCTTTTGCCATATAGTAACCGGCAAACTGAAACTGGTGCTTCCACTGCAATTGCAGAGTAACCGGCACTGCCGCACCACCAGAAGAATCTAAGCGCGGTTCATCTGCGCGTGAGCCCTCTGCTGAAGAGAACTCAGCGTTAGCGTAGCTTTTGGGACTCTGTTCCAAAAGCGTTGATGTAATGGTAACATCTGCGCGTGAGCCCTCTGCTGAAGAGAACTCAGCGTTAGCGTAGCTTTTGGGACTCTGTTCCAAAAGCGTTGACTTAACGGCACTGACAGGCACTGCCGCTACCCCATCCGCAGGAAGCGAACACAGCAGAAAAAGAAGCAGAAAGAAGCGCTTCATGAAACAGTCATAACCCTGTTTCTACCCGCCTTTTTCGCCGCATAGAGCGCATCGTCCGCCCGTTTGAAAGCGCTTTTGACCGTATCATCCGCCAAAAGCTCCGTCACCCCGAACGATGCGGTGATACTATCCGCTTCGATGCATCTGATAGCGGCGATAGACTCTCTGAGCATCTCACACAATTTCACTGCATCATGGATCGCTGTCTCCGGCAGCAGCAGTACAAACTCTTCACCGCCCCACCTGGCAAAGATATCGGTAGTGCGGATACGTCTGCTGATAGTCTGTGCCAGTTTTTGCAGCACTTTGTCTCCGACCAGATGCCCAAAGGTATCGTTAAAGTGTTTGAAGTGGTCGATATCCAGTACCACCACCGAAGCATGGTTGCTGTAGCGTTTGACACGGCTCAGTTCAATCTCAAAAAGTTCATTAAATTTATGACGATTGAAGATACCGGTCAGAGAATCATAGTAGGCTTTCTTCTCTGTTGATAGACGTTCGCTGTTCATACCTGTGATATCGGTCATCGTACAGAGATAGGAGGCTCGCGCTTCATGAATGATTCGGGAGATATTGATCTGGTACGCTCTGGGCTGTGCATTGTTTGCGACAATCGTCACGATTCGCTTTGTCTCCTCACTCCTCTCCACCAAGTCATAAAACGTTTCCCCCTCAGCAAGCAATCCTCTATGCAGATAGGGAGAGACGGGCGAGAAAATATTGAGAAACGAGATACACATCCTGTTGAACGCTTCCGCACTCTCCACCGAGAAGAGATCAAGAAAGGCCTTGTTGGCAAAATGCACCTTCTCAAAATCAGTTACTACCAGTAAGTTTTTTTCATGATCCAGGACGTTTTGAAGAATGACACGCTGCGATTCGATCTCTTTTTGCTGTAGCAGATGGATCTTCTCTTTGAGTATAGAAGCGGCAAGTTTTTCGATCTTGTATTTGAGCAGGTTCTTTTCGACCGGTTTTTGCAGATAGGCATCGACTTGAAGATCGAGCGCATGAAGCAGATACTCACTGTCATTGTATGCGGTTGTAAAGATCACAGAACACTCCGGTTCGATCTCTTTGATCTGTTGCACCATCTCGATCCCGTCCATCACCGGCATCCTGATATCGCTGATAACGATATCGGGTCTCTCTTCCTGAAAGAGTGCAAGCCCCTCTTTACCGTTACTTGCGAGCATCACATGATTGCTGATACGGTTTAAAGCTCTCGCATACCCTTCACGTATAGCGACTTCATCTTCAACATAAAGGATAGAGATATCTTGAATACGGGGTTCCTCTGCTTGCAAAACTGACCTTTTGGATAATCTTTGAAGTAATATCGGTCAGATGAGAGAAAATTTTTAATGAGGAGCTTGCAAAACCGGAAGCGAATGCTTCCAGCCTCACATCAGAAGAGAGATTTAAATCAGCAGTAGTCTGCCAGCAGTCCCGCTTTCAGCTGTGCGTAGGTCTCTTCACCCACCAGTTCACGTACGATCTCCAGTGCGAAGCAGATCGCTGTTCCGGGACCTCTGGAAGTGAGGACATTGCCGCTTTTGACCACTTTCTGTGCATCGGTAAATTTTCCGTGCACTATCTGCTGATCGTAGGAGGGGTAACAGGTGTAGTCATCATCGTCACCCAGTACACCGGCTGCATCCAGCGCTATCGGTGCGGCACAGATGGCACCGACGTGTTTGCCCTTTTCGTTAAATATTTTGAGCAAACGCTGCACGCGCTCATCCTCTTTGAGGTGTTCTGCACCGGGCAGACCGCCTGGAAGCACCATCATGTCATACTCCTCGGCGACTACATCATCGATACTCATATTTGCCAGAACGGTGATACCGTTGGCACCGTTTACTTCACGGTTGTAGAGATATGCCGTCGTCACCTCGATACCGCCTCGTCTGAGCACATCGATGATACTCACCGCCTCGATCTCTTCAAAACCTTCCGCTAACGGAACCAGTACACTTGCCATGGTAATCTCCTTTTTCACATTTGATTGCAAACATAGTTTTTCACAAAGATGACGAGAGGCTCAGACCGAAGGGAGGATTTGCCCTCGAAGGAATTTTTGTGAAAAACTATGTGCGTCGTCTTATTTGACCTTTTCGAGATACTCGCCTTTTGCGGTATCGACTTTGATCGTATCCCCTTCGAGTACATGAAACGGCACCTGTACCACCGCACCGCTCTCTAAAGTCGCAGGTTTTTTACCGCCCTGCGAATCGCCTTTGAAATTCGGCGGTGTCTCGACGATCTTCAGCTCCACTGTCGCAGGTGCTTCGACATCGATCGCATTGCCGTTGTGAAAGAGGATCTCCACATTCATACCGTCCACAAGCCATTTCGCCGTATCGCCTACCTGATCGTGCGTCAGACCGATCTGGTCATAGGTCTGTGTATCCATGAACTGAAGCATTTCACCGTCATCGTAGAGGAACTGCATCGTCTTCTGTTCCATATTGGGCTGTTCGCATTTGTCCCCTGCATGAAACGTCTTTTCGATCACTTTACCGTTAAGGTAGGATTTGATCTTGCAGCGTACAAAAGCCGCCCCTTTCCCCGGTTTGACGTGTTGATACTCCACGATTTTGTAAGGCGTGCCGTTGAGTTCTATCTTTAAACCTTTTTTCAAGTCTCCCATTGAGTATGAAGCCATATAATCTCCTGAATATTTTAATAATTGTATAAACTAAAGTAGTCTTGTCTATACACTATGACTGGAGGCGCATACCGATAGCATACAAACAAGACTACTCTGATTTTATGAGGAAGATTATAACAAAAAATAGTTACAATCGCCTCATGAAAACTTTAACCGTGATTGATACATTCGGATTTTTTTTCCGCAACTACTACGCCCTCCCGCAACTCAAAAGCACCAAAGGCTTTCCCACCGGACTGCTGACCGGCTTTATCAACTTTATCGCCACACTCAACAAAGAGCACGGCACCGACTATCTCGTCTTCGCCCTCGACTCCAAAGAGAGAGCGATCCGTAAAGATATCGATCCCAACTATAAAGCCAACCGCCCCGCCCCGCCCGAAGATCTCGTCAAACAGCTTCCCGTAGCAATAGAGCTGATCGAAAAGATGGGCTTTCCAAAAGTCGAAATCCCCCGCTACGAAGCCGACGATGTGATCGCCTCTCTGGTAGACTGCGCCAAAGAGCAGGGAATCAAAGTGAAAATCGTCTCTCATGACAAAGACCTCTACCAGCTGATCGACGACGACAGAGTCGTCCTCTACGATCCGATGAAAAAAGTGGAGATCAACGAAGCAAAGTGTATCGAAAAGTTCGGTGTTCCGCCTGCGCAGATCGTAGACTATCTGGCACTGGTCGGCGATGCATCGGACAACATCCCCGGCGTGCGCGGCATCGGTCCCAAAG
The DNA here is from genome assembly GCA_003978455.1 of Sulfurospirillum sp. Classification (GTDB taxonomy): domain Bacteria; phylum Campylobacterota; class Campylobacteria; order Campylobacterales; family QNZT01; genus QNZT01. Next base: position 8,927 of record QNZT01000111.1, on the reverse strand, counting down.
GGGCGACCAAACTGCTCAAAGAGTTCGGATCGATCGAAAATATCTATGCAAACCTCGACAAAATCGCCAATCCACGCACCAGAAAACTGCTCGAAGAGGGGAAAGAGAACGCCTTTTTAAGCAAAAAGCTGGCGACACTCTACCACGACATCCTCCCCTCCTGCGAGATAGAGCGGTACCGTTTTCCCGATGAAAACCCCATCACCAGAGTCGCCGACGAACTACTGGAACTCGACATGAAAACCCTGCTGCAAAGAGCGGGCGCGACCTACCAGCATACCGAAGATGAGAAAATGTGCACGCAAAAGCCGGGATTTGAAGCGAAACTGCTCGACACCAAAACCAAAGTCCTCGAAGAGATCGCGAAAATCCCCAAAGATACCCCGGTCGCGTTCGACACCGAAACTGACTCCCTCTCCCCGTTTGAAGCCAATATCGTCGGTTACTCTTTTGCCGTCAATGAAGAGGAGGCGTTTTATGTACCCATCGCACACAGCTATCTGGGTGTGGGAAAGCAGTTGAGCAAAGAGGATGCGAAAGAGACGCTCGAAAAGCTCATGAAGTATCCCATCGTCGGACAGAACCTCAAGTACGACTTCGCCATCCTGCGCGGCAACTTCGGTTTTGAAAATCTCAAGGTCTACGCTGACACGATGATCATCTCCTGGCTCCTCAACCCCGGTGAGAGTGCGGGTCTGGACAATATGGCAAAACGACACTTCTCCCATGAGATGGTCAAATTCAAAGATACCGTCAAAAAAGGGGAAAATTTCAGCTCCGTCGCACTCGAAGAGGCGTGCGAATATGCCGCCGAAGATGCCTGGATGACGCTGAAACTCTACAACACCCTCTGGGAAAAACTGGACGAAAAGCGCAAAAAAGTGGCAAAAGAGCTGGAGTTTCCCTTTGTCGTGACGCTGCTCGATATGGAAGAGGCGGGGATCAAGATCGATCAACCCTTTTTCAGAGAGCTCAAAAGTGAAGCGGATGAGACGATCGCCGCCCTCACCCACGACATCTATGCACTTGCGGGCAAAGAGTTCAACATCAACTCCACACAGCAGCTGGGCAAAATCCTCTTTGACGATCTGGGACTCAAAGCGGGCAAAAAGACCAAAACAGGATACTCCACCAACGAACAAGTTTTGCAGGATCTCTACGAAGCACACCCCATTATCCCTAAAATCCTCGAATACCGCGAGATATACAAACTCCGCTCCACCTATATAGAGCCGCTCTTGAAACTGGCGAAAAAAGCGCCCGACGGTCGCATACATACCTCCTTTTTACAGACAGGAACGGCAACCGGACGCCTCAGCTCCAAAAACCCCAATCTTCAGAATATCCCCGTACGCAGTGAGATCGGACGGCGTATACGGGAAGGGTTTATTGCAGCAGAGGGATACAAGCTCATCGGCATCGACTACTCCCAGATGGAGCTGCGTCTGCTGGCACACTACAGCAAAGACCCCGCCCTCATAGAAGCGTTTCGTGAGGGGAAAGATATACACGCCGAAACCGCCGCCAAAATTTTTGGTCCCGAAAACGCGCAGAAGATGCGTCCGGTCGCCAAAAGCATCAACTTCGGTCTGCTCTACGGTATGGGAAGCCGCAAACTGGCGCAGACGATCCACGTCAGCCCGAGCGAAGCAAAAAGTTTTATCGAAAAGTATTTTGCCTCGTTTCCCACTGTCAAAGCGTACCTCGAAAGTATCAAAGCTTTTGCCAAAGAGCACGGATATGTCGAAACACTGCTGGGCAGACGGCGCTATTTCGACTACGAAAACGCCAACGCCTTTGCGAAAGCGAGCTTTGAACGGGAGAGTGTCAATACCGTATTTCAGGGATCAGCGGCGGATATCATCAAACTGGCGATGCAGAGACTTCATGACAGTGAAACCGACAAAAAGGAGAAGGTGATGCTTTTGCAGATTCACGATGAACTGATCTTTGAAGTGCGTGAAGATCTCGCAGAAGCTTTCGCGGCAAAAGCAAAAACAGTGATGGAAAATATCTATACGCTGGAAGTCCCGCTGGAGTGCACCGTCGCCATAGGCAACAACTGGGGAGAACTCAAATAATGCAAATACAAATCAAAGATAAGTGTTTTGACATGAAAGAGGTCGCCCGCCTCTACCCTGCTGCGATGGTCAAAACAGGTGAGGGAGATGAAGTGACACAGATCAGCCTGGAGTGGATCGATACACTCGCCAACGATGAAGTCGAGATCGCCCGCTATGCGATCTTCGTCCACCTGACAGACAACAGCGTCAGCTCCTTTTTCTACGAAACACGCGACGCACTTGACATAGCACTCGAAGACCTTGCCATACAGCTGGGATAAAAGCCACCCTGCTTTACCATTAAGTTAACGCATTTGGAACAAAGTCCCAAAAGCTACGCTAACGCAGCCGGCGCTGGTGCACGAGTACACATCAGCTTGGTTCCGAGCTGGAATCGTGAAGCAGTTCACGATTCCTTAACGCTCTCACAGCGCAGAGATCACGCGCAGATGAACCGCGCTTAAATTTCTTAACTTAATGGCAACGAGCCCCCTTTTTCCTAAAGTTATTTTCACTTCTCACCGATATAGTTTGATAATATAATCTAAACAATGGATATCGTTCATGAGAAGTTACAACCTTACCTATTCCACTCAAGCCATCAGCACTCTTCCGATAGAGAAGATCAATGCGGCACAATCGATTTTGATCCAGGTATTTACCACGCAGACACATCAGCCTGTCATCGAACGTCTGCTCACGATTCTCCAGGACTTTTTCCCCACCGCTGTCATCATCGGAACGACAACCGCCGGCAATATCATCGGAAAAAGATTTAAAGACAACGAAACCGTACTCTCGATCACCACGTTTGACAAAAGTACCCTACGCCTGAAACATCTCAAAAACGTCAACCATACCGAAAGCTATCAAAATGGTCTCTATCTGGCAAACGAACTGGTACAAAAAGATACCAAAGCTCTGATCCTATTCAGTGATACAAAAAGCACCAACGGTCAGGCACTGATTGACGGTATCCGCTCTGTATCACAGGAGGTTGTCATCTCCGGAGGCAAAGCCGCCTCTTCACACAACACTCCTTCAAGACTCTTCAGCAACAGCGGCATATCCGAAGAGGGAATCGTCGCTGTATCACTCAGCGGTGAAACGCTGAGTGTGGAAAATCACTATAAAAACGACTGGATACCTTTCGGTAAAAAATTTTTGATCACCCATGCGGAAGGAAAACGCGTCTACACCATCGACCATATGAGAGCGATCGACTTTTTCAGCCACTACCTTTCGGATCAGGTAACCAAAAACTTTACAGAGACGGGCACCCTTTTCCCGATCGTAAAGATCGAAAAAGGCACAATCATCGCACGCACCGCAACCGAAGTACATGAAGACGGCTCGATCGAGTTTGCGGCAGAGATCGCAACAGGGGAACTCTATCAGTTCGGATTCAGTGATCTGGAGTTTATGCTTCAGCCAGAAAGCCTACCGCTGCAAACACTGCAACATGAGAGTGAATCGATCTTTGTCTACTCCTGTATTTCCAGAAGGAAAATCAATCTCGATGCCGCGATGCAGGAGATCACCCCGCTGACCGCACTCTCCGATGTCAGCGGCTTTTTTACCTGTGGTGAGTTTTACGCAAACGCCGAGGGCGGATACTTCATGAACCATACCCTGACCATGCTCTCACTGAGTGAAAAGACAACTGTGCACCCCTCCCCTAAACGGGCGGCTCCAGACAGTCAAAAAGCACACTTTACAACACTTTCGGCACTTTCCCATCTGATAGACGTCACCAACAGCGAACTCAGAGAGTACAATCTCTATCTTGAAGAGAAGGATACCCTGCTCAAAGAGGGACCGGTCGTCAACTTTAAAATAGACCTTGAAAAAGGAGAGGGGTGTACCTATATCTCCCCGAATATCGAACGGCTTCTGGGATATACCCCGGGTGATTTCACTTCCGGAAAGATTACACCCGATCAAATCATCGAACCGCAAGCGATGACAAAACTGTTGTCGGATATCGAGAAGTTCAAGTATGATGACAACGATGTCTATGAGACCGACCTGAAAGCCTATACCAAATATGGAGAAGAGAAGCATCTGCACATCGTCCTCACAATGGACAAAACCTCACGACACGGACACAATATCTATTTAGGATACTGTATCGATATCACCAGACAGGTAGAAACCGAAAAGAAGATCCGTAAACTCGCCTTTTATGACCATATCACGGGACTGCCCAACAGAGAACTGCTCAAAACGACACTCCAGGAGAAGATCGACGAAGCCCTTGAACACAACAAACTCTGTGCCGTCTCCTTTTTCGACCTCGACAAGTTTAAAGATGTCAACGACACCTACGGACACTCTGTCGGCGACAAGCTATTACAGTTGATCGCCAACCGCGTCAAGTCGATACTCAAACCCGATGACTTTATCGCCAGAATCGGAGGAGACGAGTTTATCATGATCCACGGCAATCTCAACCGTCAGACGATACAAAACACGATCCTCTCCACCATCAACCGCATCTTGACACTGATTCATGAACCGTTCGATATCGATGGAAAAATCGCCCACATATCCACCAGTATCGGTACCGCGATATTCGGCATAGACGGTACCACTGTCGAAGATCTGATCAAACATGCGGATATGGCGATGTATGAAGCCAAAAACGATCCCAATGTCCACTTTAAGTTCTACTCACATACGATGCGTCTGCTGCGGGAAGAGGAGCTCTATCTGAGAAATGGACTCAAAGAGGCACTTGAAAAGAGAGAATTTTACCTGCTCTATCAACCGCAAGTGGACATCCACAGTGGCAAAATCATCGGTGCCGAAGCGCTGATCCGATGGAAACACCCGCAAAGAGGGGTCATATCGCCGGTGACTTTTATCCCTATGGCGGAGGAGATGAACCTGATCACAGAGATCGGAGAGTGGATTCTCGAAGAGGTGTGCCGTCGTATCAAAGTACTTCAGAGCGAATACCATCTACCGGAGTCATTTCGAAGCATCGCAGTCAATATCAGTCCGATACAGTTTAACGATCCCAACTTCGTCTCCAAAGTGGAAGAGATTGTAAATATGTTTCAGATCAATACCTCCTGTCTGGAGTTTGAACTCACAGAAGGGGTCTTTGCCGACAATCTGGCGATGATAGTAGAAAAGATGCACCGACTCAAAGCGCTGGGAATCACCATATCCCTCGATGACTTCGGTACAGGTTATGCATCGCTGCGTTACCTCAAAGAGTTACCCGTCGATACGATCAAGATAGACCGCGCATTTATCAGCAACCTCGACGAGAATCGGGAAGATCAGATGCTCACTTCGACGATCATCCAGCTCTCGAAAAATATGCAGTGTAAAATTATCGCTGAAGGTGTTGAAAATATAGAGCAACTTCAGTTTCTGGAAAAAAACCAGTGCCAAAGTTACCAGGGATTTTACTTCAGCAAACCGGTACCCTTCGAGGAGTTGGAAGCACTTCTGGAGAGAGAGGTTGCGGACACGACAGAGGCGTAACCGCCTACACCTCGATCCCGTTCAGACGTAACAGCGCATCGACATCCGGCTCCGCACCGCGAAATGCGACAAAACTCTCCATCGCACCGCGGCTGCCGCCCTTTTGCAACACTTCACTCAGGTAGGCTCCCGCGACATTGTCACTGAAGATCCCCTGATCCACAAAATGAAAAAAGGCATCCGCACTCAGCACTTCAGCCCACTTGTAACTGTAATACCCCGCACTGTAACCGCCTGCAAAGATATGTGAAAATCCCCACTGAAACCTGTTGTACGCCGGCGGCTTCATGACAGAAACCTCTTCGCGCACCTCATCGAGAATCCTCTGCACGTCGGCAGCGTCATATTTCGCCATATGGATCTTCATATCAAAAAGTGCAAACTCCACCTGTCGCAGCATTCCCATCGCAGACTCGAAATTTTTCGCGTTTTTGAGCTTTTCAATCATCTCGTCCGGAAGCGGTTCGCCGCTTTGATAGTGCTTTGCAAACTGCTGCAACACCTCCTTCTCATAGGCAAAATTTTCCAGAAACTGGCTCGGAAACTCGACCGCATCCCACTCAACACCGTTGATACCGCTGACAGAGGGCTCTTTGACGGTACTGAGCATATGGTGCAGTGCGTGTCCCATCTCATGAAAGAGTGTCACAACATCGTCCGGGCGCAGCAGAGAGGGGGTGTTTTGGGTAGCCGGAGCGAAGTTCCCGACGATAAATGCGATCGGAAGCACACGCTCTCCTTCGAGTGTTTCATGATGTGTCACCCAGTCGTTCATCCACGCCCCGCCGCGCTTACCTTTGCGGTTTTCCAGGTCGACATAGATACGCGCCTGCTTCTTCCCGCCGATCTCCAGATCGAACACTTCGACACTCTCGTGCCAGACCGGCGTATCAACCTTGACAAAGGTGATCCCCAGCAGTTTGTGCAAAAAACTGAAAAGCCCCGCTACCGTCTGCTCCTTCCCAAAGTAGGGTTTGTAGGCTTCATCCGCCACGTCCAGTGTAGCGATCTTGAGTTTTTCGCTCCAGTAGGCGATATCCCATGCCGCCAGCTCCCCTTCAAAACCGTTTTCGTTCGCAAACTTCTGAAGTTCCGCCAGCTCCTTTTTCGCCTGCGGTTTCGCTTTGTGCGCCAGTCTGGTCAGAAAGTCGATCACATCTTCGGGAGATTTTGCCATCTTGGTCTCCAGTGAGAGCTGTGCGTAGTTCTCAAAGCCGAGCAACTCCGCCTCCTCCGCCCTGAGCGCCAGTATCTGTGTGATGAGCGCTTCATTTTCAGGCGCTCTGGTCGTATAGGCTTTGTAGAGACGCTCTTTGAGCTTGCGATCGGGCGAATAGGTCATAAAGGCGATGAATGACGGCTGTTGCAGGGTAAAACGGTAGAGGGTTTTACCGTCATGCTCCACTTTTGCCGCATCCAGATCGCTCTTGGGCAACGCTTTGACCGCTTCTTCATCCTCCACCAGCAGTTCGTAGGACTCTGTTGCTTTGAGCAAGTTTTGGGCATAGGCGGTGGTCAGTTCACTCAGTTTCAGGTTGATCTCGGCAAGACGCTTCTTTTTCGACGCCTCAAGCCCCACACCGCTCAGTTCAAATGACAAAATCGCATCACTCAGCACCTTTTTCTGCGCTTCATGAAGTGTCTCACCCTCAGAAGCAAGTATCTCTTTAAACGCACGGTAGATATCTTCGTTCTGACTCAGCTTCGTCGAGTACTCTGTCAACGGAGGGAGCAGTTCGTTATAGACCTTCTCCGTTTCGGGAGTATTGCAGACATAGTTGAGGTGTGAGATAGGAGTGAAGAGATACCCCACCTCTTCGGACATCATCTGATAGGGCGAGACAAAGGAGGCATAGCTCTTCTGTGGCTGTGCAAGCAGTTCTTCGATCTTCGCTTCATTTTCACGAAGCAACTCCAGCAAAGCCTCTTTTTGTGCTTCGAGTGTCTCATTTGTCAATGTAAAGGGTTTAAACGCCATTGTGATCCTTCAAAATTTTTTGGTGCATTATAACCAAATCGGCTCAAAATCTGTACATCCGGTTAAAAATAGTAAAAATGCTAAAAATAATTTCTTTCCAGTCGATAGTAGTAACAATAACAGTACATATCAGGAGAAATATTTATGCATAAAACATACTACCTATCAACCATACTGCTAAGCTTACTCATCTTCACAGGCGGATGTGAAAACGCTACAAGAGACCTTGACAGCCAAATTGCACGTGCTAATGATAACGGAGGTGGCACAGGGTCAATCAGCACACCGGACGAAAATGGCACAATCCAGATGCAACCGCCCGCCGGTGGAAGTGTTACTGACGAGAACAGTACGGTCGGAGAGATCAAAGTCGATGCGAAAAACGCCTATAGAGTAGCAGTTAGCTTCTCAGATAACTACAAAACAAAAGGCTATTTCTCCAGAGAAGAGATCGGGCAGATACACTTTGATATCACTAATCTCTACACCGGTAAGCCGGCCGATGTCTCAAAGATAGACCAGATCATTCTAGAAGCAGAAGAGAAAGAGGAAAAGAGCGATACAGTCGAAGGAAAATACTTCAACTTCATCACCTATAAAGGGGAAGAGGGTCCAGTCTATAAAATACCCAAAACATCGATCAAATCTTCCGATAATGTCGCCCTGAAGATCAAGGATCTCTCAGGTACAACACATCTCATCTTCAAAGCACAGATCAAACTTTCAAATGAAAAAACATCTACCTATACCCTCAAAGTACCTGTCGTGATCGAGAAGAACAGAAGTTCCAATATGGCGATTGTACCGATGGATGACAGATATGAGAATGGCTTATTTGTTAAGAAATTTGTGATACAGGCTACAGATAGCTACGGGAACAAAGCAAAAGATGGCACAGTGATCTATACAGGAGTTATAAATAATCCAAAAATCTATACAAACAACCAAACTGAACGAGGAATACTACACAGAAATGAAGATACTTTTGAACTACCGCCTACAGAACAAATGAATGATATCGAACAGACAGATACACTTGTTGTTATTGCCAATGATAAACAATACCGTCCGGAAAATCTTGGAGGGTGGGATATTGTAAATATATTGGAAAATGAATCTAAAGTTGAAATCATTAACCTTGACAAGGGTTCTGATGTACCGGATTTAAGCTATGTTATCGGAAATGAGTACCGATATGATATATGTAACAATACTATAATGAATGCTGCTGCATCATCATTTGAAAGCACTGAAGTCAAAGATGGTATCGCATTTGCTGAACTGAGATATGTCCCTGCTATGGTAGGCAAGACTGTTTTTATTTATGCAAATGCCAGACTTGAAAATAAACATATCGGTATATCGAGACCTGTCGTTCTAACAGGTAC
>QNZT01000049.1 GCA_003978455.1 Sulfurospirillum sp. | reverse complement strand
GGCATCCACCCTCTTCAAACGGGTCGATGCGAAACAGAAACCGCTTGTCGAAGAGATCAAAAGCGCTATCGGACGTGTCGAGCGGATCATCAAATCGACGCTGCTCTTTACCAAAGGGGTGGATATCAAAAAGGAGCGTTTTGCACTCTCTGTGCTGGAGGAGGATATCCGACTCGCTTTCGAAAACTACGCCTATACCAAAGAGATCCATCTCAACACCGACTTTATGGCATTGAGCGTCACCGGCGATCCCGATCTGCTGGGTATCGTGATGCAGAACTTTCTCTACAACAGCATAGATGCCATCGAAGAGAGTGACGATGAAGAGGGGAGCATCAGCATCACCGCAACAGAAGAGAGGGGCGGAATTACCCTCACCATCACCGACAGCGGTGTTCCGATCGAAAATGAAAACATCCTCTATGAACCGTTTAAAACCACCAAAACCAAAGGGCACGGTCTGGGTCTGGCACTCAGTCTTGAGATTATCAAGGCGCATAATGGTACAATTGAACTATTACATGAAACCAAAGGTTTCAAAATCTATTTACCGCAGGAGTAGTTTTCTCCCGCAGACAGAGGATACCTTTGCCAAAAAAAGCGATTATTTTTCTCAATATGGGAGCCCCCCGCAATCTCGATGAAGTGGAAGTTTTTCTCCACCATATGTTCAACGACAAAAATATCATCACCGTCAAAAGCAACCTGCTGCGCGCGTACATCGCCTCTTCGATCATCCGAAACCACAAAGAGGATGCAAAAAGCAACTACGCGAAACTGGGCGGTGCCTCACCGCTGGTGCGAAACACCAAAAAGCTGCTGGAAAAAGCACGTACCGCTTTTCCCGATTATCATATTGTCAATATCATGAGGTACACCCCGCCGTTCGCTTTCGAAGAGGTCAAATGGCTGCAGCTCAAAGGGGTGGAGGAGATCACCGTGATACCCCTCTACCCGCACTACTCCACCACCACGGTCAAATCTTCCCTCGAAGATCTTCATGAAGCGCTTGCAAAAGCGAATTACGCTCCTGTCATGAAGATATACACCCGTTTTTACAAAAATGAGAATTACAACCGCGCCGTCATCGAAGAGATCCGAAAAGCGCTGGGAGAGGATGAGGCAAAAAGCTACGATTTGATCTTTTCGGCACACTCCCTGCCGCAAAAGATCATCGACAACGGCGACACGTATCAGAAAGAGGTGATCGAACATGTCAATATACTTCATGATATGTTGGATGCGGAAGATCTCTCTTTCAGGAATATCCATCTCGCCTACCAGTCCAAACTCGGACCGCAAAAGTGGCTCGAACCCTCACTGCAAAGCAAACTCGAAGAGCTTCGCAATAAAAAGGTGATCATCTTACCCATCTCCTTTACACTGGACAACTCGGAGACGGACTACGAGCTCGATATGGAGTACCGCGAGATAGCAGGTGCACTCGGGTTTGAGCACTACAAAGTGGCAAAATGCCCCAACGATGCACCGCTCTTTATCGAAGCGATCAGAGAGATGGTGGAGTGCTAGTCAATACAACTCCCGCTTGCTACACATAAAGCCTCTTTTAAACTTCCCGCTACCCTTTTTTACCCAGCGCAACTGCTCTTTTGTACGCCCCACCGACCGCTTTGATACATCCGTTTCGCACACCACTCTCCTCCAGTGCCGCATACCCTGCCGCTGTCGTACCGCCCGGACTCATCACCGCATCTTTGAGCTGTGCCGGATGCTCCGCTTCGATCAGGTCGGCGAAGCCTGCAAAAAGCCCCTTGACCAACACCTGCGCATCTTCGCGTTTCAATCCTTCATGCACACCACCGTCCGCCAGCGCTTCGGCGATCAGTGCCAGATACGCCGGTCCGCTGCCTGCGATCGCCGTGGCGATGTCGATCTCTTTCTCGCTTCCGACCCAGAGTGCCGTACCGAAACAGCTGCATATCTCTACCGCTTCATCTTTGAAGGCTTCATCTCCGCAAAGCGTCGTCATAGACTTTCCGAAACGCGCGGCGAGGTTGGGCATGGTACGTACCGTATGGCGTGCCGGTACAGCTTCCCTGAGTCTTTCTAGCGTCACACCTGCCAGTACAGAGAGAAGGGCATTTGCCTCTCCGCAAAACAGCTTCGCCACACTCTGCAGGGCATAGGGTTTGACGCATAGGATCAGGTTCTTTCCGCTGATATCGAAGCTTTCATGAAGGGGTGTCACCGTGATCTTTTTGCCGAACTCCTCCCTGAGCCAGGCAAGTCTCTCTTCATCTCTTGCCGCCACTTCGACATCGTATCTTCCGGCGATGCCTATCAGGATGGCGTATGCCATGTTGCCGCTGCCGACGATCGTGATCTTTTCCATCACAGATACCTCCCTATCTTCTCAGCCAGTGCGAAGTCGGGATATTTCTCTTCATCCAGTGCCACCTGTGCCAGCAAGCCTCTCTCTTCGTTGATCACCACCGGGGCGAGAAAGTTGATGACCGATTCCTCGATCGGGTTTTGCAGTACGACAATGGCAAGTGTCCTGAGTTCGCTCTTTTCATCCGCTTCCAGTTTCTTAGCATAGACCGGCGGCAAGGTAAAGGCGTAGTCGCGTATCTTGCCCGGATCGATCAGGGTAAAGACGATATCGCCGTTTTCCAGTTTGTAAAAATAGTCATCTACCTGTGTCAGCGTGTAGTGTGTGATATGTTCAAACCCCAGAATCGGGGATGCAACCTTAAGCTCCATTGTTGTCCTTTTATTAACCTTTTTGGGGTAAAACCATTATAACTTTTGATGTAAGTATTTTTAGTCCATCAAGTGCAACTTTTCAAATCGCACCGGACAAGTTTGTTACAGCAATATCGACTATTTTAGAGAAAAGTAACATAGATTCAGGTAAAATAATTTACTTTTATGAGGAGAAAACTGATGATGATTCGATATATCGCTACTTTTGCCGTAGCACTTTTTCTACTGGGCGGATGTGCATCCAAAAATGCACAGGAAGAGACCTACAACAGACCGGCTGCATACTGGTACAAAGAGATCATGAAGAGCCTCGCCGCAGGCAGTCTGGACAAAGCGGACGATGCCTACACATCCCTTGCCAGTGAGCATGTCGCGTCACCGCTGCTCAAAGAGGCGATGATGATACTCTACCGTGCGCACCTTGAAGAGGATGAGTACCTGATGGCGAACTTCTATCTCGACAACTATATCAAACGGTACGCTTCCGGTAAAAATATCGAATATCTGAAATACCTGAAGATCAAGTCGCGCTTCTCTGAGTTCAAACATCCCAAGCGAAACCAGAAACTGCTGCTTGACACGATCGCCGAAGCAAATCAGTATGAAGAGAAGTTTCCAAACTCACTCTACAATCCAATGGTCGATACAATCCTGACCAAACTCTATCTGACGCAACTGATACTTAACAAAGAGATCGTCTCACTCTACAACCGTCTTGGTCGTCAAAAAGCTGCGGCGTACTACCAGGAGAAGATAGACAAATCCTGGCTGAAAGAGACACCGATCGCGACAGAGACATCTCTGTTTCGAAAAATACTACCCTGAAAAGTAAGAAGATTGATGAAGGAGCATGAGATATGCAATTAAGCCACTATGGGGATTTCCCCCAGAAACTGCCTGTGATCGTGGAGGATGAGTTTTTTCTCTACCCTTTCATGATATCACCAGTCTTTCTGACAGAGCAGCAAAATATCGATGCCGCGACGATGGCACTCGACAACAACTCACTCGTACTGATCGTCCCATCCAAACCGGGGCACGAAGGAGAACGTGACTTTGAAGATATCTACGATGCCGGCGTCATCGGTACGATCATGCGCAAAGTCACCCTGCCCGACGGACGCATCAAGATCCTCTTTCAGGGACTTGAGAAAGGGCGTATCTTAGAGCCTGTGGATTATAACCCCATGACAGCAATCGTCGATACGATCAAACTACAACCGTATGACGAACTGAAGGTCAAAGCCACTTTGGAGATACTGCGCGAAAAGATCCGCACCCTCTCCACCACCAGTGATCTCTTTGCACCCGATCTGCTCAAAACGATCGACGAAAACCACGAACCCAACCGGATCATCGATCTGGTCGCCAGTACGCTGAAACTGAAAAAAGAGCAGGCATACAAACTCTTTACCGAAACCAACCTCGAAGAGCGCCTTTTCATACTGATCGAGTATATCACCGAAGAGATCAAGGCAAGCAAACTCCAGCGGGAGATCAAATCCAAGGTACATTCGCGTATCGAGCAGGTCAACAAAGAGTACTTTCTCAAAGAGCAACTTAAACAGATACAGCAGGAGCTGGGTGCCGATACACAGCGCGAAGAGGAGATCGAGGAGTATAGAAAAAAACTCGAAGCCAACAAAAAGTACATGACCAAAGATGCTTACAAAGAGATCTCCAAGCAGATCGACCGCTATGCGCGGATGCATCCCGACTCCGCCGACGCAAACCTCATACAGGGGTGGCTCGACTGGGTACTGGAGATCCCTTTCGGCAAATACTCTAAAAAACGACTCGATATTCATGAAGTAAAAAAGCAGCTCGACAAAGACCACTACTCTTTGACAAAAGCAAAAGAGCGCATCGAAGAGTATTTTGCGGTCAAGGCGCTCAAAGAGAAGCGTGGCATCAAAGAGAAAGATGTCAAAGGAGAGATCATCTGTTTTGCGGGACCTCCGGGCGTCGGTAAGACATCGCTGGCAAACTCTATCGCCAAGGCGCTGAAACGCAAACTGATCCGTATCGCACTGGGAGGGCTGGAAGATGTCAACGAACTGCGCGGACATAGAAGAACCTATATCGGTGCGATGCCGGGGCGTATCGTACAGGGACTGATCGAAGCCAAAGAGATGGATCCGGTTATCGTACTCGACGAGATCGATAAAGTGGCGCGCAGCCACCGCGGTGATCCGACAGCGGTACTGCTGGAGATACTCGACCCGGAGCAAAATGTCGCATTTCGTGACTACTATCTCAACTTCAACATCGACCTGAGTAAAGTGATCTTCATCGCTACCGCCAACGAAGTGGGTTATATCCCCGCTCCGCTGCGCGACAGGATGGAGTTTATCTTTCTGAGCTCCTATACACCTGACGAGAAGTATGAAATCGCCAAAAAATACCTCATCCCCCAGGAGCTGAAAAAACATGGTCTCAAACCCTCGGAGTTTTCGATCTCCAAAGGGGCACTGGAGCTGGTGATCTCCAACTATACGAGAGAAGCGGGTGTGCGTAACCTCAGACGGCGTATCGCACAGATGCTGCGTAAAGCTGCCAGGGAGATTCTGGAAAATCCGGAACTGCCGAAAGTGCGTGTGACGGTCAAAAACCTGCACAAATATCTCGAAAAAGAGGTATTTGCCATCGAAGCGGTACCCAAAGAGGGATCGGTCGGTGTCGTCAACGGTCTGGCATGGACAGCGGTCGGCGGCGATGTACTGAAACTCGAAGCGATCAAGATCGAAGGCAAAGGCACACTCCAGCTCACCGGAAGCCTGGGAGATGTCATGAAAGAGTCTGCCAGAATCGCGCTGAGTGTCGTCAAAGTCCTCATCGATACACACAAACTTGAGATCAATCCCGAACTGATTCCCAAAACTACCAAAGAAAAAGAGGAAGGGATCGAACCAAAAGTGAACGAAATCTACCGACGCTACGATCTGCACATCCACGTACCCGAAGGCGCCACCAAAAAAGATGGACCCAGCGCCGGTATCGCGATGGCGACGGCTATCGCCTCGATCTATTCAGAGCGCAAAGTACGCCCCGATGTCGCGATGACAGGAGAACTCGATCTGGTAGGCAACGTCCTGCCGATCGGCGGTTTGAAAGAGAAACTGATCGCAGCTTACAAAGCGAAAATCAAAACAGCGATCATCCCGCAGAAAAACTATGAAAAAGATCTGGATGACATTCCCGACAGCGTCAAAGAGGCGATGGAGATCGTCGGCGTGAAACACGTGGAAGAGGTATTGGATATAGCGCTGGAGAAGTAGGGAAAAAAGAGCAGCAGCAAAGCTGCTCTGTGTTAAATCCAAAAGCGGAAATCAAAAGTCTCCGCTTCCATTTTTTAGTTTCTATTCAGACAGTTCAAATCTTCAAAAGCGACTTTGAGTCTCTCTACCATCGATTTTTCACCTTCACGCAGCCATTTTCTCGGATCGTAATACTTTTTGTTTGGTTTGTCTTCCCCTTCGGGGTTGCCGATCTGACCTTGTAGATAATCATGATATTTCGCTTCATAGTTGCGTACACCATCCCAGAATGCCCACTGTGTATCGGTATCGATGTTCATTTTGATGACACCGTAGCTGATCGCTTCGCGGATATCTTCGAGTGCACTGCCGCTTCCGCCGTGAAAGACGAAATTAACAGGTTTAGGATCTTTCGTGCCCAGTTTCTGGTGGATATACTTCTGGGAGTTATCGAGGATTTTGGGTTGCAGCGTAACGTTACCCGGTTTATAGACACCGTGGACATTTCCGAAAGAGGCTGCGATCGTAAAGCGGTCGCTGATTTTACTCAGTCTCTCATACGCTTCACTTACCTCTTCAGGCTGTGTATAGAGCAGAGAGCTGTCCACACCGGAGTTGTCCACACCATCCTCTTCACCGCCGGTGATACCCAGTTCGATCTCCAGGGTCATCCCGATCTTACTCATACGCTCCAGATACTTTTCGCAGATCGCGAGATTTTCATCCAGAGGCTCTTCTGAGAGATCAAGCATATGAGAACTGAAAAGCGGTTTTCCGTACTTTTCGTAGTGTTTCTCACTCGCTTCGATCAATCCGTCGATCCAGGGCAAAAGCTTTTTGGCGGCATGATCGGTATGTAGCATGACAGGTACACCGTACGCTTCGGCGAGGGTATGTACGTGTTTTGCACCGCTGATCGCGCCGAGTATCGCCGCTTTTTCACCGCTGTTGTCCAGCCCCTTTCCGGCATAAAATGCCGCACCGCCGTTGGAAAACTGAATGATTACCGGTGAATTGACCTCTTTCGCGGCTTCCATGACAGCATTGACTGAGTCGGTTCCCACGACATTGACCGCAGGAAGGGCAAACCCCTCCTCTTTTGCGATCTGAAACACTTTGCTGACATCATCACCTGTTACCACACCCGCCTTTACGACATCCAAGACTTTTGCACCCATCTGAGAATCCTTTGTAATTAAAAACTATTTGATTTTAATATCGGCTTTAGCAGTGAGCTCTTTAGCTGTTTTCTTCATCTCTTGCTGAAACTTCTGCACTTTGAGTGTCTGTTCGATATTTGGTTTTGCCTGCTCGAAAGTGACATTGCCCGCAGCTTTTTTATCTTCGAGATAGATCACATGATATCCAAACTGTGTTTTGACCGGTGTGTGTGTAAACTGACCCTTTTTGAGCTTAAATGCCGCATCGCTGAAAGGTTTGACCATACGTTTTGCATCGAACCACCCAAGGTCACCGCCGTTTGAGGCACTCGGTCCTGTAGATTTTTTCTTTGCCAATTCGATAAATTTCGCTTTGACATCTTTCGCTTTCTTCAACTCTTTGATCACTTTCTCTGCATCTGCTTTGTTTTTGAGCAGGATGTGTCTCGCTTTTGCCATAGCAGGCTGTTTAAACATATTGATATTTTTATTGTAAAAATCTTTCAACTCTTTGTCCGAAATTTTGACATTTTCAAACTGTTTCTTCATCCAAATCTCAAGTGCAAGCTCTTTTTTCATCTGCTCAAGCGTCTTTTTATACGTCGGATCTTTGGTAATACCCGACTTGATCGCTTTTTCCGCAAGCAGTTTTTTCTCGATCGCCTGCTGGATGATCTTTTTTTGCTGCTCTTTGGTCATCTTGCTGAATTGCGCACCGGGAATCACCTGCAAAATAGCCCCGACATCTTTATCCGTGATTTCCTGACCGTTGACAGTTGCATAGGTTTTGGCACTCACACCGGTTGCCATAAAAAGTGTTGCCGCGACAAGCGACGCTTTTACGATTTTCTTCATATATAGTTCCTTTTGATAATAGAGTTTTAAAGATAATACTATAACTTCACTTTATTAACCAAAAGCAAATATTGGTTTTGTACGAAAGAGAGAAGAGGTAATAGACCAAACTATTTCATTAAGTTAACGCTTTTGGAACAAAGTCCCAAAAACTACGCTAACGCTAAGTTCTGCTCAGCGCAGGGCTCACGCGCAGATAAACCGCGCTTAAATTCTCTTAACCTATATGACAATGGAGAGTTCTATTTCATTTTTTGAGCTTGATCGTGAAGCGTGCGCCCTCTTTCGCATTTTCAACCTTCAACTCTCCCCCGCAGCTCTCTTCGATGATGAACCGTGACATATAGAGTCCCAGACCGGTCGAATCGTCTGCATTTTTGGTGGTAAAGTAGGGTTCAAAGATTTGGTCTATGATCTTTTCATCGATACCTCCGGCATTGTCGGAGATCTCGATATAGAGATACTCCCCTTTTTCGTACGCCGAAACAGATATGATAGGTTTTTCGATCTTACGTTTAAGCAGGACATTTTCCGCATTTTTGATCAGATTGATCAGCACCTGAATCACTTCGTTGGTATGTGTTCTGATCTTTGAAGGTGCACCGTCTTCTACGACGACATCGACACTATTTTTGCGCAGTGATGCCGACATGATAAAAAGCGCACGCTCTATCATCTCTCCCGCAGTGGATTCCTCGGTACGCTTTGAGGGTTTGAAAAAGTTGCTGAAGTCATTGACCGTTGTTGAAAGATGCTTGACATACTCTTCGATCTTGTCCAGGGCATTGAGGAAAAAGGTTTTATCATATTTATCGAGTTCGATTTTGACATGAAGACCGGTGGAAGTGGCACTGATCGCACTGAGGGGCTGACGCCACTGGTGGGCGATGAGACTCATCATCTCTCCCATCTGTGCAAGTCTGGAGTTATGGATCATGATACTATCTTTTTTACGATTTTTCGCGACCTCTTCCCGCACACGCTCTTCGAGTTTCTGGTTCAGCTCCTGCAACTCCATCGAAGAGACCTTGGCGATATTGCTGATCGCCCTGAGTATCTGCTGATCGCCGTTGTCGTCACGCGGCTCACGATAGATCAACTCTTTGGGGTGTGCCTTCTCCTCTTCGCTGAGGGCAAGCAGGCTAAAACTCTGGTTCATAAACAAGAGTTTCCCGGCATCTGTGACACATTCACCGTAGCCGTAGAAACCGCTCACAGGTGCGATCTGTGCAAACGGCTCTATCTCATAGTGTGCATACTGTTTCAAAAAGCGGCGTCTTCCTGCCGACTCGAAGATAAAGATCGTTTCAACAGGTTTCTGGTTGACCTCTTCGAGAATCCTGCGGACATTTTTCATCATCTTCTGCGCATCCGCAAAACCGATCTGAATCTTTTGTCCCTCCGGCATATCTGCCCCGAAGATCAGTGAACCGTCTCTGGGATCAGAGAGTGGCGTACGTGCGATATAAGAGCCATCCTCTTTGATAACAAAAGGAAACTGCAATCCGCTCAATGGAAGGTTGGATGCGATCTCTTTACCGAGATACTTCTCATAGAGCGCTTTTACGGACATCTTGTCAACACTCATCAGCCGGTTCTCTTTCGACCTGGTGATCACAAACTCCCTGCCGATCGGTTCCCACTGCGATGTCACGTAATTGTGCGCAATCAATCTATCTGAATCCAGCGCCACGGCAACCGCATGGTTCTCTCCCGACTGCACCTTATGAAATACATAACCGCCGGAAAAATTCCCCTGATCTCCGCTCAGTGCGCCTGAGATGAGTAGATCGCCTTTGACCGAGCGCATCCCGTCCAGAAAACGCTGGGCATTGATTTCATGAGATTTGATGTAGAGGATGACCGCTTTGGTAGTATCGGTAACGATCTTCTGCGCCAGTTTCTGTCCACAAGTAAAACTCTCGTTTTCCAGCGGCAGCATATAAGAGTTGATTTCTGTATGATCGAACTGCGAAAAGGAGAGCATGATATCTTTGGTCAGGATACGCCCGTCAAATATCTCTCCATCGGTCGTCGTTCCGACAATATGTGCACTAGGAAAGAGTGTATGAAGATGGCGCAGCAATATATCGAGCTTCTCGGTCTCTATCGTATAGGAAAATATCTGGATCAGCAGGGAAGTCGAATCGATGATCTCATGTTCAAATATATACTCTTTGAGTTTATCCAAACTGCGGTAGCGTAAATTATATGTCTGCATCTCTTACAATAGCCTTGAAGTTAAAAATACTATACTAAAAGACTATTGTATTAAATTTTTTATAATAAAAAGCTAAATTAATTAACTTTTTTCCAAAAGTGGAATTTTAACTAGAAAAACAGTGTCACCATCTGCGGAAAAGTGCTTTACATTAGCATTCAGCACTGCGATAGCCTGCTGTACATTTTTTGGAAGGATATCCGATTCATCGTTTTCTGAGAAGCGCAAATCCTCTTTTTTGAGCAGTTTTCCTATAATCGACGACTCTTTTTTTGGAAACTCTCTTCGTTCACTTGCACGTATCTCTATCATCAGTTCATCATCATGACGATAGAGATCGATTCTGATTCTGCGTTTGTCATACTCTACAAGTGCAGTAAAATAACTGTCGATAATCCCTTTAACCGTATCATAAAGTGCATTCGGATCGATACGAACATAGATCTCTTCCTGATTCTCTTCAAGGTGTCGATCTACCAGAGTACCGTTGAGATAGAGGGTTTTGTAACTGGAGTAGTTTTTCAGAAGTGACGCAACTATAAAATAGGCATTGACAAGATGCAGCGACCCTTCTTCATCTCTCCATACATCTTCATGAACTTGTCCATTGACGATCTCGGATATCTTTCGCAGGCTGTAGTTGATACGTTTATAGGAACGCACCTTCCCATCCAGAGAGATCTCCTCTTTGATCCTGCTCAGTTCATTGTTGATTTCGCTGCGCATCTTCTCATCGACGAAACTTTCATTTTGCACAGGCAGATAGTTCTGGTTATTCAAAAGCTTGACGACATACATCTCCTGATCACTGATCTCTACACGCTTTGTAAGCACTGTAAACGAATAGTGCGTACCCTCCTTTTCAATTCTCAATGCAAAACGAAAATCATCACTCATCCCCGCTATCTCAGACCACTCTTTAAAATCGTAGTGGTTGAGATAGTTGGCATCTTCCTGATACGGGATATATTTTTGAAAGAGGCGACGCCTTTGCAGTACTTTGTTTACATCTTCCACATCTTCAAAAAAGCGCATAAAGACTTTGTTCCCCTCTACCACTCTGTTCTGTTTTTTGTCGTAGATAAAGAGAATATTTTCATCGACATCAAGAAAACTTTTATAGATACCCAAAAACTCTTTCGCTTCCTGTAGCTTTGTGTCGAGAAACGCTTCGAAAACCGAGTGGCGGAGGTGTTTGTGCATATTTGTAAAGAGCGTATTGACCCTTGCCTGCAACATCACAGGATCGACAGGTTTGCGTATAAAGTCGAGATTGATATCACGATACGAATTGTAGCGCTCTTTTTGAAAAGAGCTGGAGATGAGCAGCAGTTTGGGAACCTCTTTTAAAAGTTTGCGCTGGTTGAGTTTATCGATGATCGCAAACCCTTCTGCCGTCGGTAGTTTATCATCAACGATAATCAGATCGATATCGAGATGAGATGCGATTTTAAAAGCAGTTTTCAAATTGCCAGCTTCGTATATTTTATACTTTTGCGCACCCTCAAGTACTGTTTTAACAAGCGCCAGCTCGATCTCGTTTTGCGTGATGACCAACACATTATGCTTTGCTTCGTGCGGTTTATGGTCTATATTCTGCTCTCGGTTCATGAGATTGTTATGGGTTTCCAATGTCACTTTTTGTCCTTATATAGTCTTCTTAGACCATATATCGGACAAAAGTTGTTATTATTTAGATGAAAAAAGTGATTTTGAAATCATTTTGAAAAGATTTTTGAAAAAACCGTCCTGCTTTTTGGTCAGCGCTACCGGACGACATGCACGAAGCGTACTGAGCCCTACCCTCGCGGTCAAAATACCGTTGGCGACACCCTGTGCGCCGTGTGCGGAGACTTTGGAGAGCACCGAAGCACCCAGGATATCATGAGAGTGGTTGATCATGATATCCGTCACACCGGCAAAAGCGAGATTGACAAAGACACGTTTGACCAGTGCAAACTCTCCCATCAGATTGGGTCGGAGGTTGTACACTTTTGCGATCTCCTTAATCATCACATGGCTTCTGGACAAAATCAAAACAGCATCGATCACCGCAACGGGGCTGATCGCCGTAGAGATCGCCGTCTGGTTGGCATACTTTGCGATGATACTTTTGGCTTTCTCATCCATCGGAGCAAGTACCCTATCCTCCAGCCGCTGCATGATCTCATCATCCATCAGAGAGGGGAGTTCCCGGGCGAATGCTTCGACATCTTCGCGTATCTCCGGATCTTCATGATCTCGGTACATGGCGATGATCTTTTGCGCAAAAACCCTGGCATTTTTACCCCTTCGTGTCGTCATGCGTTTCGCCTCTTCCTGAATCTTATCGATGCGTTTGATCTTGCGGTATCCGATCATCTCTTTGAAGATACCGTACCCAAGTATCCCTATAAGCGCAAATATCATCACTATATAAACCACACCCAGCACAGGGGCATTGGTCAGCATCGAAGAGGCGGAATAGAAAGCGTCGTAGATGGCACCGATGAGGACAATACCTGTGATAAGCCCAAGTACGATCGCGCTCTTTTTGGCAAACGTACTCATCCCCTTGAGGATCGTCAGCCGCTTCTTCTCCTCTTCGACAATCTCCTCTACAACCTCTTTTTCATCTACCTGGACAGGTTTCATCTTCTCCTGCACAACCTCTTGCTCTTCTTCTACAAAATCATCATCTATTCTTCCAGGTTTAATACGCTTCATACACGATCCTTCAATATACTATAGATCAGTTTATCCATGCGGATATGCTCCACCGCCCGTGTATCTCTGAGCGGAAAAGAGATAGGCTTAAATTTTGTCAGATGAAAATCGCCCTTTCTCAAAAAGTTTTCATCATGATAACTCTGCGGCAGCATACCGGGGAAATGGGTCGAAGGTTCAAGTTCTCCTTCAACAATCCCCCGGATACAATCCACCTCTTTGCCGTTGATCTTCGCTTTGACATCCCGTGTGCTTTTCACAGCAGCAAACACCGTCGCTTCGGTATCGATATGCCGTACATCCAGCTCCTTTTTCAGATCCCAGATCATCTCTTCCAGAAGACGTTTGTAGCGATTATGCTGTGACTGCGGCAGATGATCCGCTTTGGTCGCCGCGAAAATCACCTGATTGATCTCCGGTTTGAAGAACCGCGTCAGGATATTGTTGCTGCCGTAGGTGAACGATTTGAGGATATGTTTGAAACTCAGATGCATATCTTCAAAGACATCATATCCGTGCTCCATCGTTTTCAACAGATCTATCAAGATAATCTGTGTATCAAAGGCCTGAAAATGCTCCAGATAGAGACGTTTGACAACTTCCTGAATATACTGCTCATACCGCTGTTCAAACTGTGCATAGACCGAATCAGGATGCGGCTCACCTGATAAAGGCGCAGGCAGAGGACAGAAACGCAGCAGCGGATCGTCCTGCATATCTCCCGGTTCCAAAAAGCGCCCCGGCTGTACAAAAGAGTAGCCCTGGTAATGCAATCGTTTCAGATATTCGGTGTAGTGGTCATGTAAAACCTCTTCCACCTCTTCATCGCTGTTTCTGCGGTAGAGATCGATACCCTCCGTAAAAGCAAGCCACTCTTTTGCCATCGGATGACGTTTTGGTTCATGGGCGAGTGAGAGCATCTCTTCAGACCACTGCGCATAACTCTGTTCCAGCATCGAAAGATCGAGCAGCCACTCTCCCGGATAATCGATCAGTTCGATATTGACAATCTGGTTTTCCAAAAAGGCATACTCACTTTTGAACTCCAGTTGTAGCGTCGTTTTGCTGACCGATTTGGTCGCTTTGGGCCATTTGGGGTCTTTAAGGCGAAACGCTTTGATCTTGCTGTAGTAATCAAAACGGACATAGACACTGTCGGGAGGCAGCAGTCGCGCCACAAAAGGGCGTTTCAGTTTTTCATTGAGATAGGGAAGTTTGTCGTTGGCGATCAACTGGTTGATAAACGAAGTCAGAAAGACCGTTTTGCCGCTCCGGCTCAGACCGGTGACCGCGATTTTGATCGTTTTGTCAGGTGTGGGAATTTTAAAAGGAAGTTCAATATCTTTGATAAAGCTCAGCAACGATTCCCTTTTTTAGTTTTCTATTTTGCTATTATTGTACCAAAAAAAAGTGAAAGATAGTGAAGATGAAGAAGAGCCTGTATAGATTATAGGCTCTTCTTGCTGTCAGATTAACACGCACCGATCTCCAGATCAGCCAGATTTTCACCTGCAAGTGCACGCTTGGCATACTCGACTCCGAGTTCCCACGCTTTGATATTTTTCTCAAGCACTTTCGGCGGAACTTTTTTCTTCATCGCTTCAAGTACTTCGTCTAGATCCATGACATGTGTCATCTCTACTGCGATCGCAAGTGCAACGACAGACTGTGTAACCACATTTCCGACTTCGTATTTTGCGATACGGATGATGGGAATCTCATAGATCTTCCATTTTTTACGATCTTCGTCGGAAGGGTGTACCAGATCGGGATCGACCACGATGATGCCGCCCTCTTTCACACCGTTTTTGAACTGATCGTAACTTATCTGCGCCACAGAGAGCATAAACTCGATCTCTCCGTCGATGGCATACGGGAACAGAATCTCTTTGTCATCGAGCAGGATATCCACCACTGTCGGTCCACCACGCACCTGAGACGTATAGGTTGCCGCTTTGACACCGTATCCACCCTCGGCGATTTTCGCAGCTGCCAGAATCTCTCCCGCGAGCAGTACACCCTGCCCGCCTACACCTGTAAATCTAAGTTGTCTTCTCATTCGAAATCCTTTGTGGTGAGTTTCGGAGCTTTACCCTGTGCCGCTTCGATAACTTTATCATAAAGTTCACAATACTCAGGCTGCTCTTTCTCAACAAGGACACCTGTCGGGAAAAGACCTTTACGCTCCTCTTCACTCATGTTGTCATATTTCTTTTTCCCGACGGTTCTGTTATCGATCCACTCGAGATTATCCATCGCTTCACCCATCTTGTTTTTACGTCCGAGGTTGATGTGGCAGTTGGAGAAGATATCAAAGAAAGAGTACCCTTTGTGCTGGAACCCTTTGACAAACGTTTTTTCGATACGTTTCGGCTCAGTGACCGATTCTCTTGCGATAAAGGTCGCACCCGCACCCTCCGCCAGTTTACAGGCATCAAATGTCGGATCGATATTACCGTACTGCATCGTTACCGTCCACATACCCTGCGGTGTCGTTGGACTTGTCTGGGAGTTTGTCAGACCGTAGATGAAGTTATTGATCAGGATATGATTCAAGTCGATATTTCTTCTGCATCCGTGGATCGTATGGTTACCGCCGATCGCCAGACCATCACCGTCACCCGTTACCATGATAACGTGCTTGTCAGGATTTGCCAGTTTGATACCTGTCGCATACGCAACGACACGACCGTGTGTGGTGTGTACCGTGTTGCAGTTGATATAAGAAGAGAATCTTCCCGAACAACCGATACCGGAAACCACACAGACATCGTCCATATTCCAGCCCAGTTTATCCACTGCTCTGATGAATGCTTTCAAAATCACACCATCACCGCATCCCCAACACCAGAGTGTCGGCATCTTATCCGTTCTTAAATACTCATCATAATTAAACGCCATTAGAACATCTCCTTCACTTTTGCTACCATATCCATAGGTGGAATCGGTCTACCATTCGCAGTTCTGAGTGTTGCGAAATCTTTTCTTCCCGTGATTCTTTCGATCTCTTCAGTGTACTGACCTATCTGGTTCAGCTCTGTGATAAAGATCTTTTCAAATTTTTCTCCGATCTCCGC